>DPKX01000204.1 GCA_003542295.1 Candidatus Atribacter hydrocarboniphilus | reverse complement strand
CTCAGGATGACGGCATTTTTAAGCGTTCGTGTATTTTCAGGATAGAATAATAATTTTAGGTTTTAAATATGATAAAGATTTGAAACATCAATTGATTAGTAGACTTAAACCTATAATACTGTTCTATAAAGAATAAAATAATTTCTTACAAAATAGTAAATGTTGTAACTAAAGAGAAAATAAGGTTTAAAGGAATAAAATTAGTAAAAAAAGGTTTAAACTAAAATGAAGGTTATTGCCGAAAACCGAAAGGCACGACATCTTTATCAGATCATTGATACCTTAGAAGCCGGCATCGAACTAAAAGGAACCGAGGTCAAATCTCTCAGAAACCATTTAGTCAATATGACCGATGCCTTTTGTCGGGGAAAAGATGGTGATTTATGGTTAATGAATCTCCACATTTCTCCCTATGTATTTGGGAATTTATATAATCATGATCCATTACGAAGTCGAAGATTATTATTACATAAAAAAGAATCGATACGTTGGTCATCATTATCCGAACAGAAGGGTTTGACAATCGTTCCACTTCGTTTATACTTTAATGGCAGAGGAAGAGCAAAAGTAGAAATTGCTTTGGTCAAACCAAAGAAACTGTATGATCGACGCCAAGAGATTCAAGACCGAGAACAGGAAAGAGAGCTACATAGAGTTCAAAAGTATCGAGAATGAGTCCGATATGGGGGCGAAATGGTTTCGACGGAATTCGGATGGGTTCAATAAGGCGAGTCGAGGTCTCCACCGGGGCTCGTAAAAAGGTGGAAACGATTAAACGCCAACGATAATTTGGCATACGCTGCCTAATTAGGTAGCACATCTCTCGGCCCAATGTTCGCTAAGCTGAAGAGGTGACGATCAGCGAACTGGTTTCCTGAAGCGCCTGGGTACCGGAAATGAGAAAAACCTGGGATAGTGGGTTATCAGGTCCCCGCCTCAAGGATCGATAACCGGCGATAACTCAAAATTGAGGATACACTCGTAGGCTTATTGGATTCATGAATTTCGGACGCGGGTTCAACTCCCGCCGCCTCCACCAGTATAAAGGTAAGAAAATAGCATAGAGGGATATTTTCTATGCTATTTTCTTTTTTTAAGTGTTGTTTTAATGAAAAGGAAGGATTAATCCCCATACTACTTTCATTGCACCGAATGAAGATGTAAATACTTTTCTCATACCATTATAATAAAAAACACTCTTATGAAAGGGGATGAGTGCCAAATTCAAATCCAAAAAAAAAGAATAAATAAATAACAATCCTTTAAAGGAACAATTTATTGAGAAAAACTATAATATATCATGTTTTAGTTAATACAGTAAGGTTTCTATGCTATAATATGCTTTATCATGAAAAAACGACTTGTGGATGTATTTTACGACTATCAGCCACTCTATATATTTCTTATCATTGGGAATATAATCAGTTCGATTTATGGGTACTATTTTTACTGGGAACAATTTTTTGCTACACCCTGGTATAAATGGATCTTTGTTCCCGATTGTCCACTGTATGATACTCTTTTTATTTTTGCTTTTATTCTTATTAAACACAAAAAATCCAATGATTTTCTTAATTTACTGGTTATCACCAATACAGTAAAATACGGCTTTTGGACGATTTTAACTATACCACTTTTTTCCGAAATGTTTCTTCCAGCTGGTGTTCAAACCGTGATTCCTTTATTTGGAAACCTGACCTTAACTTTCCAGTTGAGTTCATTGAACTGGTTGTTAGTCTTTTTACATGCCATTATGGCTTTGCAATCCTTATTGATTTATCCCTTTGTTAAAAAATGGCAGCTCGGAACCATATTCATCATTATAGGTTGGTTATTCGTTAATGATTATTTTGACTACTGGTTGAATACTTATCCAACCGCCCAGTTAAACTATATGATTCATGACCCTCGTATTAATATTATCATTGCTCAAAACTTTATTGTGAATGTTTTCTTTTTAACTTTATTCTTAATAAAATGGAGACAACAATGGGTTCGCGGCGAACTGAAGTCCGTTTAAAAGTCGATAAAAACAACAGTCTTTATTATTGGTATAAAGTGAAGAATCCTTTTCTGGTTATTCTCAATGTCTTGGTCATATTTATTTTTGGATTTTCGCCTTCATTACGCCTAAAAACCCTTTTATATCGAGCATTAGGAGCAAAAATTCATAAAAGTGCCAGCTTAGCCTTGGCGGTTGTTCTCGATTGTTTTTTTCCAGAATTGATAGAAATTGGAGCAAACAGTATTTTAGGCTTTCGAACCACCATTTTAACCCATGAATTTCTTATCAAAGAGTTTCGTACCGGGAAAGTAAAAATCGGAAAAAATGTCATGATTGGAGCTTGTTCATTAGTATTAGCCGGTGTTGAAATAGGAGACAATACAACGGTTGCTGCTTTTTCACTGGTTAATAAAGACCTACCACCAAATGCCGTAGCTGCCGGCGTTCCAGCTCGAATTATTCGAATGAAAAATCAATCAGATGATACGCTTTGATGTCAAGTATTCTTCATTTTAAAATTTTGAAACATTTTCACCAGCTTTCTCATTGTTTAACCACTCGACATTATGAAAGGGATATCACTACCGCCCAGGGACAAGAATATTTCCTCAAAAGTTATCAATTCGATCAATCCAATTTCATCCTCCCCAAACAAGTTCATGGTTCTGAGATACAAGTTGTTAAAAACGAAGATTCATTGCTTAATAAAAAGCAGTTCGAAGCAGATGCAGTAATAACCAACCAAATGAATGTCTGGATCGGAATATTAGTCGCTGATTGTTTTCCGATACTTATGTTTGAACCATCGGTGAATGTGATCGCCGTTATTCATGCAGGGTGGAGGGGAGTTGAGCAAAATATTCATTTAAAAGTACTATAATACCTCATAGAATTCATGAATTGTTCGATTAAAAATATTTTCATTGGCATAGGACCCGGTATTGGTTCTTGCTGTTTTGAAGTCGGGAAAGAAGTGAGCGATAAGTTCGAAAAGAAATCTACTATTGCTGCTCAATTTGTTCATCCAGTTTCCGAACAGAAAGCCTTGGTTGATCTGAGAGGATTAATAACGTCTGATTTCATGATGGCCGGTATTCCTCTTGAAAATATTGAGAACATGAATTATTGTACTTCTTGCTGTTCCGATTTGTTTTATTCTTATCGCAAAGAAGGAAAAAACACTGGGAGAATGTTGTTAGCAGCTCGGTTAATTGTGATATAACACGAGGATAGACCTTCATGCTGCTTAGTAGCACCAGATGAAGATGAAAATACCAAAAAACAGTCATTACTAAGAGCCCAACCGTTCTTTGGTTGTACGATGTGACTGACATATTGTTAAGGTAAGATGAGGTAATAGAATGGAAAAAGAATATTTGGCTAAACATCTCATGATTGAGATAATAAATTCATCATATTTAAATGACGCTGAACTCATGGAAGACTTTTTAACCAACACTGCCCACCTTTTTGGAAGTGAGATATTAGTTTTGAAAGTTTATCAATTCCACCCACATGGGCTCAGCGCTCTTATGATAATGCCCGAATCTCATATAGCAGTTCATACCTGGCCGGAATACCAATTCGCATCCATGGATATTTTTCTAAAAGCCAGCAGCGAACCCTGTCAAAGTTTACCCTTGATAAAAAAATATTTTCATCCAGAAGATGTTAAAATAGTTGAAATAGAAAGGGGGATTAATTAGGAAATGGCTCTTTGGTATTATGAAGACTATATTCCTCATTATCATTTGGGCTTGGAAATTAAAGAAACCCTCTTTTTGGGAAATTCGCCCTACCAGAGAATTCAAGTTGTTGATTCCTATCTTTACGGAAAAGTCTTGTTATTAGATGATATTGTTCAAACCACCGAAAAAGATGAATTTATGTATCATGAAATGTTGATCCATCCTGCTTTGCTAACTCATCCACAACCAGAAAAGGTTCTCATTGTAGGCGGTGGCGATGGTGGTGCATCAAGAGAAGTTTTAAAACATCCGGTTAAAAAAGTGAAGTTAGTGGATATCGATGCCGCTGTTATTGAAGTAAGCCGCAAATTTCTACCAGAATTAGGAAACTGGAACGATCAAAGATTAGAAGTTTTAGTGGAAGATGCTGTTAAATATTTAGCTTTATCAGAGGAAATCTTTGATGTTATTGTTATGGATTCCACCGATCCACTGCCTTCTGGTGTCGCTGAACCGCTGTTTTCAAAAGATTTTTTTCAGAGCGTTTATGATCACCTAAACGAAGACGGCGTTTTGGTTTCACAAATAGAGCCGCCTTTTTTTCAACCGGAAAGAGAGCAGAGACATTGGGAAAGTTTAAATATGTTTCCCCTGGTGAAGATATATTGGGGGTTGGTTCCAACCTATCCCGGTGGCATATGGACCTATATGATTGCATCAAAAGGAAAGGACCCTTCAACCAGCTTTAAAAAACTCTCTTTTTCCACTCGTTATTACACCCCAGAAATCCATCAGGCGGCTTTTGTTCTCCCACCTTTTATGCAAGAAAGGTTGTCTAAAAAGATATAACGCATGTAGAGCTTTATACTGGTTGGGCAAGGACACGAAGTGTCAAGTGGTTCTAAACTAAAAATCCACGGGCATGATAAATCAAACCCCTACCAAAGATTAATAAATTGTAGGGGCACAATGCATTGTGCCCATTCTTTAATTAGTGTAGTGGCATGCCATGTCGAATCTTAAGTTTTAATCTTATTTTAGTACTACACTGTATCATGAGGGCTTATTCTGGCTAACAGAGATTTTCGGTGAAAGAAGAAACCTTCTTTTTCCGCCAA
>DPKX01000289.1:625-3485 GCA_003542295.1 Candidatus Atribacter hydrocarboniphilus | reverse complement strand
GTTGTGGGTACACATGATCGGATTCAAGGAGTATTAGAGAGGATTGAAGCAGCTAACCCCGATGTGATCATCCTCGATATGCGACTACCCGATGGCGATGGGTTTGCTTTACTCCAGGAAATAAAATCTAACTTTGATATTCCGGTTATTATGCTTACTATGTACGAGGAACATAAAGAACGAGCGATCAAAACTGGAGCGTATGCCTATCTGGTCAAAGGTGAGGGTCTGGATCGTCTATATCAGTTAATACGAAAAGCTACCGGAGCATTTGTTAACTCTTAAAGGTTTAAATTTATTCTTCAATAAATCTCTTCTTTTTATAAATCTCTCTCCTAATATTCTACAAAAATAGTTACGCATATTAACTTCATTGCGAAATTAAAAATTCTTTCTTTGCCTCCATTTCCACGACGGCCTTTTTTGTGGCAAAATTTTTTTAAAAGATCTCTAAAGTTTTTTATATATATTCCGATAATTAGTGATGAGTAAAATAAAAGTATTAAGGGCAAACTCTCCGAAAGGGGAGGACGCAAAGCTACGAGCCTAAAGCAAAGTAATTTGCTACGGTAGTCGGGCTGCCAGACTGATCTCCAATAAGTCTGTAAAGGTTGCGTCACTCTCAAAGCTCGTTTCGGAGAAAACCCTGAAGGGGGCATGAGAGTTGAAACGGAAACTGTTCTATCTGCTCACCATCTTCGGGTTTCTCCTGGCTATTTACGTCTCTGGTTGTACTAATTTTGTAAATACTCCGGGAACCGACTTTGGTGTTACCAATTCGCCATCCGACACCGTCATATCTTTCAGTAAATTTATCGAACATTCTGATACCAAGATACTCCTCGATGTTCCTTTTCTTCCTCAAGTCCCACCTGGAAACTGGTCAAACACCCGCAATTGCGGACATACTTGCGCTGTGATGATGCGTGCCTACTACTTTAATATCGAACCGAGTCCAGATCATATCATTCAAGCTGATAACTGGCTGAATGAACGATATGGTCTGTCGGTCAATGATTACAATGGTGATTGGACCAACTGTTTCCAGATTCGTGCCTGGCTGGAGAGCGAAGGCGTTCCGACTCGAGTGGGTATGGGAAACATAGAATGAGCCCGCACCATGCTTTCGGAAGGGAAGCCTTTCTTGGCAGCTGTCTATTCCAACATGAACCCTAACGGTGGTGCGAAACACGCCATGTTAGTCATTGGGATCGACTCCACTCACGTTTACGTCAATGATCCAGGCAAGGTCAATGGAGAGAATAACTCATATTCAATAAGTCAATTCCTTTCTGCCTGGAGTGCTCAAGGGAATTGGTATGTAGCATTAGATTAAATTAATCGTAAATTTTTTACTTTTTTATTCCTCCTATTACTTTTACAATGAAATCTCCCGCGTGAATGGTAATTTGTGGTGGGAGATTTTTTATCCATGTGGCTACCATAAATAGTGCTTCAGTCCTATAGACTCTCCGATCGATAATAATTAACCTTATCAATGGTAAGTTTGGTTCGAGAGGAGTGAATTTTGTTGATTAAAAATATAACCGGTTTTGGTATAATCATGTTTTTAAGTCTTATTCTTATGGTTGGTTGCACAAATAATAGTATGTTTGGATCGCCGGAAAATGAACCAGATGTACTTGGTTTGGTTGTAACACCGGGACAATGTTTTGCTAACCAAAATCTTAACCCTCAGGATTTGACTACAAATCCTTTACCAAATGCACAAGTTCATTTTTATGGAAGTGAAAGTGGAAAACTTGAACAAGTGGGCTCGACTTCTTTTGATGGAACCATAAGCGGAAATAAACTATCATCTTCAGGATATCTTATCTTTGCCTTTCGAGAATACCCAGAAGATTCCGGACAATTTGTCATACTTAAAAAAGCAGTTGTTAGTGATTTATCTCAAGGAATAAATGATATTGGCGAAATCAATTCCTATACTACCGCTCAGGTGATTGTCTGGGAACAAGCAAATCTACTTTATGGTGAAAAGTTTATTCCCTTTAATCCAATCAGCCAATCCTGGAGTTTTATACCCTCAGATCTTATCCTTCCAGTGAGTGAAATTAACAACTTTATACCCAATGATAAACTCCTCAATTCGGTTAAAGTTGCTCTTCAAGAATGTCGGGATCCTCAAAAGGACAGTTCTGTTATTAAATATGCCGAAGAAATTGCCAAAGCTAATTTTGGAACTCCCGAACCAACTCCACAGTCAACATCGGTTATTATTTACCCGACTCCTTGTATTGCTCCCTTGCCAGATGTTAAATTTTCACTTACTGTTGATGGATATACTGTAACATTTAAAAATTTATCAACGAAAGCTTCTCGTTATATATGGGATTATGGTGATGGAAAAAAATCAATAACATTGGCTTCCTCCCATTCTCATACCTATAAAACTGCTGGTTCATATTTAGTAACCCTTACAGCTTATAATATCTGCGGTAATTCGATAAGTACGGCACAGATGGTTGATAATGTTGGAGAAGTTATTCATTTAGAAAATAATTCAGAAGGTATGGGTATCAGTTATTAATTTTGTTGAAAAGGTCTGTGGTTTTCATTCTTCGAATTTAACTAGGCGATGGCTATTAGTCCATCGCCTTTAATTTTTTAGCCTATGTTGAGAATTATTCACTTACTCCTGTCTGATTTTCTTGCATTTTCCTTTTCACATGAATTAATAAGTTAAGGTCAAGGGGGAATATTTTTTTTCCATTGTTTTTTTAAGATGCAATAAGTTATCTATCCTATCCTGAAAATCCACTAATGCTTAAAAATGCCGTCATCCTGAGCCCTCGTTTTTTGAGGGCGTGAGGATCTCATCTTTATATTTTTTAAAACT
>DPKX01000289.1:0-609 GCA_003542295.1 Candidatus Atribacter hydrocarboniphilus | reverse complement strand
ATCTAATGCTGCTATGCAGCATGAAGGTTTGTAGAATTCAAAGGGATATTGCCCTTGTAGTTTATAAAAATAGTACCACTGGTTGGTGAAAATAGGTATGATTTCCTATATCCGATTCATCTCTCCTCAATTAATCTATGTTAAGAAATTGAATTATCCCGAGAGGAGGGATTATTTGTGAATAGGAAAAAACTTTGGTTATTAATTTTAACAACAGTTATTCTCACATCCTTTATCAGTGGTTGTGTCGGTGGTGGAGGTCAATTTGGAGCTCCATCAACGGATGGCACCGTGACCATCAAAGGAGTAGTGGTTGCTCCTGAGAATAACTGCTTCACCGATGCCTGTAGTAATCCATCGATTATTGAAGGAGAACCTCTCCCCAATGCCGATATTATCTTAAAAGGGAACAACGGTCAGACTCTCACCGGGAAAACCGACTGTGCTGGAAACTATCAGATCTCAGGCCTTACTGATGATGGGTACGTTCTTTATGCCAACCATGGCGAGGTCTGGATCAAAAAAGCCATTTCACCAGTTACCGGTGATGGTGGCGAAGCCAATTATATCACCACTGCTCAAGTCATCCTCTGGGAAGTGATTGAAAAT
>DPKX01000038.1 GCA_003542295.1 Candidatus Atribacter hydrocarboniphilus | reverse complement strand
AGGGGAAGTCCAAGTATCTAAGGGCGTGAGGATCTCATCTTTTATCTTTTCTTTCCTCTCCCCTGTTCGTACAGAGAGGGTAAGGGTGAGGGGGGATACCTATTTTCATCCTCATTTGGTCCCACATAATTGGCATGTGGGTCTATTCTCCATTTACTTATTATTGTTTTAATATCTTCGATAATTTCTCTTATTCAGCGTTTTCATACCAAATCTTCTCTTAATCTTTAAATCGACATCATCTTCAATCTCGATATATTGGGTGAACATATTATCTCTTCCCAGTTCATAACCACCTATCAAATCGTTCAGTTTTAATAATTCACCAATGGTCATTTTTTCTTTTTTAACCCAAAAGGCCAAAGAAATTCCCTCCGCTCTATATATAAAGCAAAAATCATTATTTATTGTTATTTTCAATCTTTTTGAAGACGGTCATCCTAAGAATAACTATAACTGACTACCATTGATTTTCTGAACGATCGAGAAGCCATTTGGTATAAGAACGAGTATCAATTTCTTTGAGAAAGCGTGAAGGCTTCCGTATAAATGAGGTTTGAGCCCGATTTCCTTCAGCCACGATTGGATAGCAAAGAAAAAGATAATCCTTGGCTCGGGTACAGGCTACATAAAATAACCTTCGCTCTTCTTCGATATCCTCTTCTTTTTCAATACTCCTCCCCGAAGGGAAACCTCCCTCACAAAGCCAAATAACAAACACCACCGGCCATTCCAAACCCTTGGCTTGGTGAACTGATGATAGAGTTACTTTTTCATCAGGAAGCCCACCATCAACAATATTTTCTGCTTCCATATTACCTAACAGTGCCAGTTCGCTTAAAAAATCATCCAGAGACTTATATTGGGATGCAAAATGAGCCAGTTCTTCAATATCTTGGAGCCGTTCTCGGTAATCAGGATAATGGGTGGTTAAATATTCACTGTAACTCCCCTGGATAATTTTTTGGATCATGGTCCCTGGTTGGAAATCTATTTCTTCTAACTGGGAAAGCAATTCCACCAAAGTCAATAACCCCTCCCGGGCTCCGCGAGAAATATTTTCAGGAATTTCTCTTTTTTGAACCAAACCCAAAGGATCGACTGACTCTCTATAAAATTCCCATATTTTTTCACTGGTCGCTTTCCCGATCCCGGGGTATATTTTCAAAACCCGTTTCCAGGCAATTTCATCTCGGGGATTGGCTATCACTTTTAAATAAGCAACAATATCCTTAATATGTGCCTGCTCAAAAAACCGTAAACCAGAGCGTACCTCAAAAGGAATTCCCCGCCGAGTGAGCTCCATCTGGAGTTCCATGCTCTGATAATGAGCTCGGTATAAAACCGCTATATCGCGAAGCGAATATCCATTGTCCCGAATGGTTAGAATTTGAGTGGCAACAAATTCACTTTGTTGTGAAGTGTTCCTTGCCGGGACAACAACGGGCTTTTCGCCAGACTGTCTCACCGCCTTCAAAGTTTTTTGATATTGTCGCGTATTATTTATAATCACCTGATTGGCCAAATCGAGAATAGGTGGAACGCTCCGATAGTTGGTCTCTAACTTAAAGAGGACACAATCGGGATACTTCTTGGGAAAATCCATGATATTGGCAAAATTAGCTCCTCGAAAGGAGTAAATACTCTGCGAGTCATCCCCGACTGCCAAGACATTCCGATACTCACTGGCAAAAAAATCGACAATTTCAGCTTGAATAAGGTTGGTATCTTGGTATTCATCTACCAGTACGTGATGAAAAAGTTGAGCATATTTTCGTCGGGTTGTTTCATCTTGTTGAAAAAGCTCCCAAACATAACTCAATAAATCATCAAAATCCATGCAGTTCAATTCTCTTTTTCGGTTTTGGTAAAGAGCAAAAATATGGCTTATATTGCCTGCCCATTCTCTAAATTGGGGATAGTTCTTATCAATGATGTCCTCGACCGATACCAGCGTATTTCTGCAGAGGTTGATGACCTGCATAACAACGTCAGCTTTAGGAAAACGACGAGCTTTGATATCAACCCCGGATTGAAGAATACAGGTTTCAATCAAATCTTTTTGGTCTTCTCGGTCCAAAATGGTGTAATTGAAGTCAAAGCCAACTTTTTTCGCTTCCCGTCTGAGAATCATATTTCCGATATGATGGAAAGTCCCTCCCCACATCCGGCTCAACGTAAGACCCAATAAACACTCTACCCGGTGCAACATTTCCCGAGCAGCTTTATTAGTAAAAGTAGCTAATAAAATATTCTCGGGATTGACACCCTGCTCAATGAGACGGGCCACCCGATAGGTGATGGTCCGGGTTTTCCCGCTACCCGCTCCCGCAATAACCAGCAAAGGACCCTCACCAGCAAACACGACCTTTTGCTGTTCTTCATTTAACTCCGTCTCGTAGTCAATTTGGAAATATTTTGATTTATGAGTGAAAGATTGATTCACTGATTCGAGTTGATGCGAAGAAAAATCCATAGAAAAAACATTCCTCAGCTTTCTTATTTATTTCCATTCTATAAAATCATCAATTGGCTTGATAAATCAAGCTCCTACAAAAGTATATTTTTTAAT
>DPKX01000143.1 GCA_003542295.1 Candidatus Atribacter hydrocarboniphilus | reverse complement strand
CGGTACGATCATTTTTTTAAAGTTTTTAAATTCAGGTTCCTTGGAAAGATCATTGGAAAGAAGCAGCGTATCATTCCCCAGCCAACTAATGTTTGTCTTTAAGTGCAAAGAATCATTTACATCCACAACTGAACCACTCAATCCAGATTTATGTAAAATAGAAAAAAACTGTTTTATTCCCTCTTGGTTAGTCCTATTTGAATGCTCAACAAAGAAGTGATCTCCAACTTTCAGAACATCACCGCCTTCTAATGTTCCTGGGCTCGTAATAAATTCAATTGTTTGGTTAGACATGTGGGATTTAATTACTGGAATAATTTCCTCTTTTTCACCATTCCTACTTGTTACACCAGGGTTAGTTATTACAACGCACCCTTGTCCTGTTTCTATCGCAACATCTTCAACAAAACAAGAATCTGGGTAACAATCTAGAGGATCTAAGATAATTACTTCAACTAAGCATTTCCTCAGGGCTTTTATATATAATTGATGTTGGTGAGATGCCAACATAAAATTGGGCTTTCCCAGCTCAGGAGAAGAAGTAATCCCAAACGTCATATTCTTAGTAGGTTTCCTTACAATTGCTTTTTTTATCATTTCCTTTCCCCCACTAATCAAACCTTTAGGCTACTGATTTAACTATTTCATTTACTGCTAAACCTTCTAATCCCATTTTCTCCAACGTCCGTCCGATTTTCCGATACTGAATGCCGTTAATAGTTTCCGCATAAACAATTGTCGAATTGATAACGGGAGAATAAATACCTGCCAACTTGCCCATCTCAGAAACAGGCACTAACAAAAAAGGGACATCTTCGCTTAAATAACGAAAATCCATGCTTTTTGGCGAATCATTACCGTGGTTTGAATAAACAGGGTTATTCGTTAAAACTTCAAATAAAGAACTATATTTTTCATTACAACCATAACTTGAAATTGCATCTTCGTACTCACTAATTAAAGACAAGGAAAATCTTTTTCCAATTCGCAATCTTTCCAAATCCATTGCTTCCATTATTTTACAAACTGATTTTGTCATTCCCTGAGCATAAAATTTAAATCCAATCTTTTCCGATTCAATTCTGCCTGTGTTCATTATCATTGTAGGGCAATGAATAATCATATTAGTGTTTGCAAAAGCCACATTTATTACATTCTTTAGAGGGTTAATTCTAATTGGCAAAATACTTTCTAATAGAGGAAGCAGATGTTTGTTATTGCTAGAGGGTAAACAACTAATAGACAAAAATTTCTTTACTCCCCAAACATCAACCCTCCCAGGGACAGATTGTCTACATGCATATGGAAGGGTATCAGTTTCAACAATTCCAATTCCTTCATTCAAGCCTTTTTCTTTCAGTTTTTTTCTGGCGACAAGTGAACCAAAATTACCCGGAACAAAGATGACTATCTGTCCTGCGCGAAAAAAAGGAATAGAAAGATCCAAAAATTCTTCTTGGGCAAAACTGGGAGTTACAAAAAACAATATTTCACAATGGGACATTACCTCCTGAATATCCGAAGTAACAGAAAAAAGGTTTGCATTTCCCTCTAATTCCCCCTGCAGCTGAATGCAATTTTTTTGTTCATGAATGGCATCAAGCTTTCCTGAAAACTTTGGATGTTCATATAAAAAGACTTTTTCTCCAAGCAAAGTCAAATGCGCTGCTAAAGCTTGTCCACCATTTCCAGCTCCAAGAACGGCTATCTTCATAGCTAATTTCTCCTTTTTTGACTTTTCAAAAAAAAAGTAATCTTTTATTGCCGTTTAAATGAATAAACAACTCGCTTGATGATTATCACCAATTTCTACGAGATTTGGCTCCTTGTTTTTGCAAATATCTTGGGCTAAAGGGCAACGCGTGTGGAATCTGCATCCTGACGGAATATTTATTGCACTTGGAACTTCTCCTTTAAATGCAAAAAGGGAATTTACATCTTTGATACTCTCGTTTGGGATGGCTTTAAACAGAGCATTGGAATAGGGATGTCTTGGGGAATTAAAAACATTATTAGCATCACCATACTCAACTATTTTACCTAAATACATTATGGCAATTTTGTCAGCCATTGTTTTAACGACACTTAAGTCATGAGAAATTAGAATATAGGTTAGATTAAAATCTTTTTTTAGTTCCTTCAAAAGAGCTAAAATTTTTTCTTGAGAAAAAACATCAATTGAAGAAGTTGGTTCATCCAAAATGACAAAATTTGGCTCAAGGGCCAAAGCTCTAGCTATGGCTATCCTCTGTCTTTCACCACCGCTAAATTCATGGGGATATTTATTTATCCCATAACGGCTGATTCCAACCATTTCTAATAACTTTTCTACTTTAGCAGTAAATTCTTTTTCGGAATATTTAAAATATACTCTTAGTGGTTCTCCAACTATTTCTCTAACCAACCATCTTGGATTTAAAGACCAAAAGGGATCTTGAAACACAATTTGCATTTTTTCCCTCAACCTTGATAGTTCCTTTTTCTTTAGCAGAAAAATATTCTGCCCATCTATCAATACCTCACCGGATGTTGGCTCGATTAATCGCAATATTGTATTAACCAGAGTGGTTTTCCCGCAACCAGATTCTCCCACTAAACCCAAAGTCTCGCCCTTTTTTATAATTAAAGAAACCCCATCTACAGCCTTAATCCAGTTTTTTATCCTAGGAGGGAAACCCGTGGTTATGGGGAAGTACTTCTTAAGGTTACTAATAGTTAATCCAGCTTGTTCCATTGCTTATCTCCTTTCCATTTCCATGAAATCTCTAAAGCAACTAACCACATGGTTGCTGTTGACTTTAACGACTGGGGGCTGACTTTGAAAGCATTGATCTACAGAAAATGGACATTGATTAATATAGGGACAAAGTGTGTATTGGTTTTCCCATTCTTTTGTCAGGCTTTTATTTTTAACAGGGATAACCTTTTCTTTATTTTCATTATGACTTATTCCTAACAAATCCAATGTGTAAGGATGATGGGGGTTGTTTTTTATCTCCTGGGCTGTGCCCATCTCGATAATTTTTCCTTTATAGAGCACACCAACTTTTTGAGAGACAATAAAAACCAAATTAATATTATTGGCAATAAAAAGAGTGGTAATACCCAACTTCTTTTTTAAACCAAAAAGAAGCTTGAGGACTCCCGCCTGAATAGTAACGTCCAAATTCCTTGTTGGCTCATCTGCAATCAATAATTCTGCTCCGCAAGAAAGAGCAATTGCGATTATTATTCTCTGTCTTTGACCTCCACTTAATTCATTTGGATATTTGTTTTTTGTATTCTCCACATCTGGCAATTTGACCATTCTCAACTTTTCTAAGACCTCATTATCTAACTCATCCCGACTCATATTTCTATTGTGTTTCTTAATAACGTTTCTAATCTGATCTCCAACCCTAAAAACTGGGTTTAGGGAAGACATTGGATCTTGAAAAATCATAGAAATTTTTTTACCTCTTATATCACTTTGCATCTTTTTCCCATTTAACTGCAACAGGTCCTTTCCTTGGAAAAAAATAGTCCCGTTTTCAATAATGGCAGGAGGATAAGGCAAGATACCCAAAATTGATTGTGCGAGAATGCTTTTCCCTGCTCCGCTTTCTCCAACTATTCCGAATGTTTCACCTTTCTCAACACAAAAATGGTCAATGTCTAAAACACGTTTACAACCTTCAATTATTTCAACATTTACTTGTAAATTCTTAATTTCAAGATAGGCTCCCATAGCCTCCTCCTTTTTTGAGCAACTATCTTCCTTTGTTGATTTTAGGATCTAGGACTTCTCTAACACCATCACCTAAAAGATTGAATGATAAAACGGTCAGGAAAATAAATAAACCTGGGAAAAAACCATACCACCAAGCTTGCATAAAATAGGTTCGGCTAATATTTATCATTAAGCCCCATTCAGGCATTGGAGCTTGAGCACCTAATCCCAAAAAACTTAAGGAAGCTAAAGTCAAAATTACACCGCCTAAATCCATAGAGGCTTGAACCATGATAGGAGAAATACAATTTGGCAAAATATGCTTAAACATAATAACCCGGTCTGGAGTTCCTATTGCTCGGGCAGAACGGACAAACTCTTTTTCTTTTATGGATACTACCTGTCCACGAATAAGACGGGTATGCCATGGCCACCAAGCAATCGTTATTGCTAAAACAGCATTCCGAAGACTTGGCCCTAAATAAGCAGCAATTATCATAGCTAACAACAAGGGTGGGAAACTAAGGAAAATGTCAACTATTCGCATAATTAACTCATCAACATAACCGCCGTAATACCCAGCATATAACCCCAAAGGAACGCCAATAAGCAAGGCGAAAGTAACAGATATTAAAGAGGCAAACAACGAAATCCGTGTACCGTATAGAACCCTACTGAAAACATCTCTACCAGCTTCGTCAGTTCCAAAAAAATTTTGACTAGACGGTGGTAAAAATTTATTAGAGGGGTCCACTGCACCATACAAATGAGATGGGAAAGGAGCAATTAACGGAGATATTATTGCTATAACTGAAAGAAAACCAATAAAAAGCAAGGCAATAAAAGTTAATTTATTTTTTTTTAGTTGATAAATGGTTTCCCGTATTCTCATTACCCTACGCTCCTTTACTTTACGACTTAGGGACTAGTTATTGTCAAATCTGGTGTA
>DPKX01000104.1 GCA_003542295.1 Candidatus Atribacter hydrocarboniphilus | reverse complement strand
TTAAAGAGGATATTGAGGCATTTTCATTACAACATACTGTTTGAGACGGAGGTGCGGCTAGCGGGATTGTGTCAGTGGGGATCAGGTCTTGATTCTTGAATTTGTTACGTTTTTCATTTTTAAAGATGTTAATGGAAAATGTGTATTTTGCTTAAATCAGTAATAAAATTGTCGTAAAAATGAAATTCATAAATATTTGATGATCTATTCCATTTCTTAAAAAAAAATGAATCTTGAGGTGTTCTCGTTTTTCAATAGGGAAACGATGCTTGCCACCCCTCTTTCCTATTTCGCTTTTATTTCCCTCTGTCATTTACCTTTCTTTTCTTTATTATTACCGCTCTCAGTTTTATGATATGATTGGTTGGGGTAATTTAATTTAGGAGTGTGAAAAGCTTTGAAATACAAATATCGAATTCTCATTGAAAAAGATGAAAACGGTATATATATTGCTTCCTGCCCTGCTCTACAAGGATGTTATTCCCAAGGTGATACTGTCGATGAAGCGTTACAGAACATCAAAGACGCTATCCAACTCCATATCGAAGCTCGCCAAGCACTCGGTGAACCAATACCGATTGAAATACTCATAGAAGAAGTTGAGGTTGTTGTCTAAAATTAAACCTGCAAAGTCTATCGATGTTATACGTACGCTTGAAAAGCTTGGTTTTCAAAAAATTCGCCAGAGTGGAAGCCATGCCATTTTTCATCATCCCGACGGGAGGTGGACTACGGTTCCTATTCACAAAGGGAAAGATGTTGCCATAGGAACTCTTCGAAAAATTTTAAAAGATGCTAATCTAACTTACGATGAATTTAAAAAAATGAGTTGATAACATCCTGTGGGGATCAGGTCTTGATTCTTGAATGTTTAAAGGCTGTGTGGCTAGGAAAGGATGAGATTTTTACTTCGCATAATACGCTCTTTGTAATTAGACTATGTTGCAATTACCTATTTATATCAATAAAAAAAGACCTAATAATCAAATATAATCCTTGTTTTATAAGACTTAGCGCTCCTTTTTTTGTTACAATATTACGAGAATAATGGCTTAAGAGAGGACACTCTTATCATGGTTTATCGATCTGGGAACAGAAACCACCTGCAATTCTTGCCCACGAGTATCGAAGAATACGTCACTCCCGATGATCCGGTTAGAGTTTATGATACCTTTGTAGAGGCTCTTGATTTAGAAAAATTAGGATTTAACCTGGATCCCCACCAAGTAGGGAATCCTGCCTACCACCCCAAGGTGATGTTGAAACTCTTGGTCTATGGTTATGCCTCTGGGATATGGAGTTCTCGAAAATTAGAAGAGGCTACTCATTATAATCTCTCCTTTATCTGGCTGACCTCAGGACTCAAACCCGACCATAAAACCATTGCTGAATTCAGGAGAAAAAACCGCTCACAGGTAGCCGAAGTCTTAAAACAGTGTGCTTATCTCTGTATAATGCTGAACCTGATTGAGGGGAACGCCTTATTCCTTGATGACAATAATCTCAAAGCGAATTCCTCGATCAAAAAGTGCTGGGATAAGAACAAGACCCAAAAAGTGCTCAAGCAGATCGATCAACGGATCGTGAAACTCCTCAGTGAATGTGATAAGCAAGATGAAGCAGAAGGTCCTTTGGGATCAGGACTTGATTCTTGAATTTTACGAGCTAAATAATCCTTTAAACCAAACAAACTAATTTATTTTCTTTACAATTGGTCTTAAGAGTAAAAGGAGAAGTTCAATCCTGCTTTTAAAAAAGTTTAAAAATTTCTTTTCGCTCATTAATTTATAATCTTATTTTTGCTTAATAGGCATCTCCACGTGGTCGAATCAGGTAGATCCTTACTTCTTTTTTTTCCTCTAAGACTTCATAACAAATCCGCCAGCCTCCGACTTGGTATCGATAACATCCTGGTTCTCCCTTGAGCCTTTTTATATTTGACCCAAAGTTTGGATTTTCAGAAATATACGAAATACAACGGTCAACCCCTTTTTTGAGCTTCGGAGTTAGTCGTTGATAGGTATTATCGGCTTTTTTTGCGAGGTATACCTTGAACATTTCAAGAACTCTGGCAATCCTTCCATCTTATAAAGTCACCTTTTTGAAAATCTTCACGACCTTGCTTTATAGCTTCTTTTTCCTCCTGGGTTGGTTCAATTTCTTCCGGTTCTTGAATAAGTTTGATGTAATCCATAACACCCTCTAATTCTTCATCTTTCAATTTTTCAATTGCCTCTAATATTTTTTCCCGAATGAGGCTCATTACTACTCCTCCTCCTCCCTTCAAAAAAGAAAAATGAGACACGAAAGCCAGTATATTGTTTTCCTTTTATAATAATCAAAAATTAGTTCCATTATTATCGATGGATATATTTATATTTTCCAACTTAATAACGATATCTTCATATATTTTGTAATAATATTATATCCTAAAAAATATTCAGAGATTTCAACCTGTGAGGTCTATCATCCAATTTAAATAAGATAACGAGACATCCCCCCGTTTAAAATATGACATGCTATTTGAGACGAAGGTGTGGCTAGCGGGGTTGGTTATCCAGGCAACTTGATTCACTCGATTTTGAAATGCCACCCTGGTTTTTTTATAATTAAGCCAATAAAAAAGGGACGAGGTACATATCATGATACGTAACCTCCTCTTCCTCATACCTCATAAAGAAAAAGAATCATTTACGGTTCAACTCTAACAGATCTGGCAAAAACCAAACCATAAATGAGAATGAGGTTATATATGCTATTTGAATAAAACAAGAGTACAAAGATCTCTTTACTCAAGCCACGTCTATAATTTCTTATAAAATCAAAGAATCAAGACTTAGGCCTCAGATTCTCACAAGTTCGGTGACAACCAGCTTATACATTGTACTTTTCTTTAATTTTCTTCAGAGATTCATCCCCGTCAAGTATTTTCCCCTCCGTCAATTGATTCTCAGTAGCATTCAGCTTACGGTATACATCGGACATGAACATTTTTTCTTCATATATTTTCATGCTCATGATAACCATATCCCCGTATCCGTTTTTAGTTACAAAAATAGGCTCATCCGATTCATGACACATCTGTGAAATCACACTTGTATTTTTTAAATCGCGAATTGGAATAATTTTTGGCATAATTATTTAACCTCCTTATGTGGCCATATTATACCATAATAATGCCAAAAAATAGCAACGTTCCTGAGGAGCAGATCTTGATTCTTGAATTTAAAAAACCATGGGCGAACACATAGGTACGCCCCTACATTGATAATGGGACATTTTGGAAAAAGATGGAAAGATGAGATCCTCACGCGGCAAAGCACCGCTCAGGATGACACCTGGGGCGAAATTTTGGGGTCAGGTCTTGATTCTTGAATTTTAGACCTACTACTCCCTTCTTTTTGATAATCATTGAACCTTCATTGTTTTATGTGTAGTGGTTTTTTCAACCTAATTTTGTCATAGGAATAATGAGATTATTTCTCTGATTTATAGTCTTACAACCTCTTATTCTTATCGCCATGTATTATTTCTTATTTCGAAATGAAATCAAAATCTTCGATTTAATGCTTAACAATTGAAATGAAAACATGTGAAAAAGACTACTTGTAAAGGGATATGTAAATGCTTTTTTATTCTCTAATCCGGATGACTATCTCTCTTTAAATTNNGAAAATTAAATAGCAGAAAATTTCAGGTAGTTATTCTATTTTGCTATAATTAATTAGAGGTCAAGGTGATGAACACATTTCGTGCTTATGAAGAATGGTTTAAACAATCTCAGTATGATCATGAAACAGCTTAAGCAATGTTACAATCCAACCGTTATATTTATTGTGTTTTTAGGTGTCACCTGGCTTTAGAAAAAGCGTTTAAAGGCATATTTTAAAAAGAAATACCAGAAAGTTCCGCCCAAAACCCATGACCTTATTTATCTTATTACTGTATTGGAAGAAAAGATATCAGAAGATAAAATTTCATTTGTGCAGATTCTAAACGATGCCCATATCAGAACCAGGTATCCTGATAACCTTGAAAGTGTTTTAAAAGAATATACCTTTGATATTATTCAAAGAATTCTTGTTGATACTGAGGAGCTTCTGCTTTGGATAAAGGAAAAATCCAGCGAATTGTAAAACGCCTCAAACAGGCTTTTGAATCTCGAAACATTAAAATTGATCGTCTTATCGTATTTGGATCACAGGCTTCAGGACAATCCCATTCCGATAGTGATCTGGATATCGTTATCATTTCGGATGCGTTTTCAGGCAAAGGAATATTCGAAAGGGCGAAAA
>DPKX01000031.1 GCA_003542295.1 Candidatus Atribacter hydrocarboniphilus | reverse complement strand
TAGACCAGGTTGATTTCGATCTCCACTATGGAGAAATACATGCCCTGGTTGGTGAAAATGGAGCCGGTAAGTCAACCCTCATTAAAATCATTACTGGAGTTCATCAACCAGATGAGGGTGAAATCTTCTGTCAAGATCAACGAGTAATTTTTGCTAACCCCACGGTTGCCAGCCGCTATCATATAGCTGCGGTTTATCAGCAACCAGCTTCTGTCCCCCACCTTACCGTTACCGAAAATATCTTTTTAGGTCACCCCCTAATTCAACCTCAGAGTAGACGATTACTCTGGAAAGAGATGCATCAACAGGCGAAAGCACTGCTATCCTCATTAGGGGCTGAGGTAAGCCCAACCGCAGTTATGGGTTCTTTGAGCGTAGCGCAACAACAAATGGTTGAAATTGCCAAGGCTTTATCAATTAATGCTCAGATTCTTATCATGGATGAACCCACTGCAGCTCTTACCAAGCGAGAAACCGAAGATCTCTATGCCATAACCAGGAAACTACGCGATCAGGGGACATCGGTAATTTTCATATCTCACCGTTTTGAAGATATTTATGAAATAGGTGATCGGGTGACCGTACTGCGGGATGGGAAAAGCATCGGAACCTGGAAGGTAAATGACATCAGCGAGAAAGATCTTATTAAAGCCTTAGTGGGACGAGAAATTACTCAGCTTTTTCCGAAAACCAAAGTTCCCTTAAAACAAGAGCTCTTAAGAGTGGAAGGACTTTCTCGAATTGGATACTTTTCAGAGG
This sequence comes from Candidatus Atribacter hydrocarboniphilus, assembly GCA_003542295.1. Lineage (GTDB taxonomy): Bacteria > Atribacterota > Atribacteria > Atribacterales > Atribacteraceae > Atribacter > Atribacter hydrocarboniphilus. The sequence continues at coordinate 2,817 of DPKX01000031.1, read as the reverse complement.
TTTCTTTTTCACTACGAGCGGGAGAAATCTTAGGATTTAGTGGTCTGGTTGGTTCAGGAAGAACTGAGGTTGCCCAGGCTATTTTTGGAATTGCTCCGGCTGATAAGGGGAAAATATTTGTTGAAAGCAAAAAGGTCAATATTCAAAGTCCCATGGATGCTATTTCGTATGGCATTGGATACCTCCCCGAGGATCGACTACGACAAGGTTTGTTCCTTCCAATGACTATTAATGATAATATCACCATTACCATTATTGATCAACTTAGTCAAAGGGGGTGGCTCAATCCCCCAAAGGAGCAGGAAATATCAACAAAAATGTTGAATTTACTGAAAATCAAAGCTCCCAATGTTTTTCATTTAGTGAGTTCACTATCTGGAGGGAATCAACAAAAGGTTGTTGTAGCAAAACTTCTGGCTGCCAGGCTTAAAATTCTCATTATGGATGAACCAACTCAGGGAGTTGACGTGGGCACCAAAGCGGCTATCCATCAAATTATGTCGGACCTTGTTGCCGAAGGTTTTGGCATTATTATGATTTCTTCGGAAATGCCCGAAGTGTTGGGAATGAGTGATACGATTTTAGTGATGCATGAAGGCCGTGTCAACCGTATTTTTAGTCGTGAAGAAGCGACCCAAGAAAAGCTTATGGAGGCGGCAGTTAACGTCGATCGGTCCTTCTGGAAAAAAGAAATTAGTACTGCTGTACAAAATCGCGAGTAAGAGTTAGTTATGGGTGAAAAACATGGATAATAACCAAAAATCAAAAAGTTTTGGAATGCTTATCAGATTACGGGGATTTCGAGAATTTGGAATCATCATTTTCATTATCATCATTTCCATACTGATTGGCATTCGGAATCCTCGTTTTTTAACCTGGGGGAATATCCACGATATGCTTTTAGACACAGCAATCCTTTCCATTCTGGCGGTGGGTATGACGCTGGTTTTGGTCACTGGAGGTATTGATCTTTCTTCAGAATCAGGATTGGCTCTTACCGGTATGATTGCTGGAATGATGATTAAGGGGAATCCTCATTTTTCACCTTTATTTATGCTTTTAATTGGGATGGTATTAGGAGGAATTTTTGGAGCGATAACCGGTCTAATTGTAGCGAAGGGGAAAGTATATCCGATTATTGCCACCTTAAGCATGATGTATGTATACCGGGGAATTACCTTTATTATCAGTGGAGGAAAATGGATTAATGCCTATGAAATGCCCGATTCTTTTAAAAACATGGCTACCGGTAAATTGCTGGGGTTTTCTAATCTTATAACCATTGCCATTGTTGTATACTTAGTATTTTACTTTTTTGTGAATCACACCAGAACGGGGAGAGAAATATACGCAGTGGGGAGCAATATTGAAGCAGCGCGCATTATTGGAATCAATACTGAATTTATTATTTGGTTAGTTTATACTTTATCTGGTGTGCTTTATGGATTGGCTGGTGTAATGTGGGTTGCTCGCTATGCTTCGGCACAGAATGACACCGCTTCTGGTTTTGTAATGACCATTGTCGCAGCCTGTGTTTTAGGTGGAGTGAGTATCAGCGGTGGGGTGGGAACAATATCAGGAGTCCTATTGGGGTCAATAATGATAGGGATTATAAATAACGCCCTTCCTATGATTCGGGTTTCACCTTTCTGGAAGATGGCTTTACAGGGTCTTATCATTCTGGTAGCTGTGCTGGTGAATATTCTCATCACTCGCAATGCTGAAAGAGCTCAATTGAAAAGAAGAGAAGCGAGGGCTATGTACCCATGAGTAATAAAGAAAGATTTAATTTTAGTACATTATTCCGCTGGGAAGGGATTTTAGTTATCTTAATTATTGGTACGTCTATTGTCAATGGACGCCTTTCAACCCACTTTTGGAGCTATGCTGGAATAATGGATGCTTTGGCGGTCTTTCTGGAAAAAGGTTTTATGGTACTTTCTATGGTATTTGTTCTCATCATAGGGGATATTGATATCTCAGTAGCATCGATTACTGCTCTTTCTTCGGTGGTGATGGCTCTCTCTTATAAAGCTGGTCTTCCTATGATGTTAGCCCTTATTGTTGCCTTGGCAGTTGGAGCTGGCTGTGGTTTTTTCAATGGTTTGTTGATATCCCGAGTACCCAATATCTCAGCTATCATCGTTACTTTAGCCGGTTCATCCCTTTATCGGGGGATCGCCTATATACTCCTCGGCGATCAGGCAGTTGGAGGCTTTCCCTCCTGGTATTCCTATCTTGCTTGGGGATACATTGGTAAAACCAAAATTCCTTTTATAATGGTGGCATTCCTTCTCGGTGCGATTCTTTACGGTTTTATCCTTCATCGGAGTACTTTTGGGAGAAAAGTGTATTCTATAGGAAACAACTTAACCGCTGCTCGTTTTTCAGGTGTTCCGGTGGCAAAAATCAAACAGATTATCTTCACACTTAACGGATTAATGGCAGGAGTGGCGGCAGTCTTTCTCACTTCCAAACTAGGAAGTTCGAGACCGAATATAGCGACCGGTTACGAGCTCGAAGTAATTGCTATTGTCGTACTTGGTGGGGTGAGTCCCTCTGGTGGAAGAGGGGGTATAGTTGGTGCTTGTTTAGCACTCATTCTCATGCGCTTACTCCGCTATGGAATGGGTTTGAAAAACATTCCTGGTCAAGTGATGATGGTAATTATCGGAATTGTATTGGTTTGCGTCGTTATGATTCCTAACCTTCTTACTTTTCGGAAAAAGCCGATCAAGCTTAGCAAAACTCAGGAATAATTAGGAATTTCTATCCTGAAAATCCACTAATGCTTAAAAATGCCGTCATCCTGAGGCT
>DPKX01000222.1 GCA_003542295.1 Candidatus Atribacter hydrocarboniphilus | reverse complement strand
CTGAAAATCATAGTCATTATCAGGAAATTCTAGATGACGAATCATCCCATTTAAATTTATTTCTTTATAGGGCATTATTTTGCCCACCAACGACAAATTACCACCCAATAGTTGAGTCTCGCATTTTTCAATAAGTATTGTTTCTGGTGATATTTCACCTTGAAATTTAAAATCAGTTCCGGACCACTCGTCATAACTCCAAGTTGGCGCAAAAAAATCAGCAGCTATTTTCCAACTTCCTTCAGAATATTGAAATGATCCAACTCCTTCCCCAATCATCTTAAAAGTGCTTTCAGCAATAGGATACGAAATAGCATAATCCTTAAAACGAAGATTACCCTTTATATTCTTAAATTCTTTCTCGATCTCCCCTTCAATCACTCCCTCTTGGTTTCGAAGTAACAAATCGGTTATGATCATCTTTTCTCCCAAGTAATTCAGGTGAGCCGTTAATTGGTCCCCAATAAAAGTATTATTCCAAAATAGTGTTCCGTTGTTTACGGTTAAGGAAAAAGCCAAAGGATCACTGTTTGCCTTTAGAACCTCAAATATACCAGAAATATTACCAGTTAATGGGAGATCGTCTCCACCAATAAATTGGTCTATTTTACTATTTTCGAAAGAGCCAGTAGCTTGTAATTGCTTTTTAAAATAGGTACCGTCTAGGGTTACCTTTCCATCGAACAAATATCCAACTGCTTGAAACAGGATTTTCTCTAAATCATACTGAAATTGCATTTGGATATTTTCAATTCGATATTTCTGATACTGGATCCATTCGCTATTCAATTGCCCTTCAGCTGTGAAAGATCCTGAAGAAAAAGTTGCATTCCCATTGATTATGCCTTTTCCAGTTATCTCGTCATACTGAATCTTCATTGGTTGGGAAACAAATTTGACATTTATCTGTTGATTGGAATATTTCCCTTTAATTTCTCCTTGAATCGGATTTTCATCAATGATTGATCCTGGAAGAAGCTGGAGGGAAAAACTTGAGCTTTCAGGCAAAAAAACTATACTTGAAATAATATCAATTTCAGGCTCTCCGGCTTTTAAATGGAGACTCCCAACTATTTCAGAAGCGTCTTCGAGTTGAAGGTCAAGATTGATATCATAAGCGTTTTCAATCATTCCACTTTTTATTTGTCCGTTTATTTGGATTTTAGGTTGATCTTTTAGCAACAATCGGCTATTTCCGAAAAATTTGATACTATTTTTTTCGTCAGTAATATTCTGAATACTAAAATCTTGAAGCTCAACTTCATCTTCTTTTTGAATGAATAAAGCAGAAAAAGAGAAATCCATTTCGCTTTCAATGGTCCCTTTTAAAGTATCATCAATTAAAGAAAAAACCAGTTGACCTTGGAAAGGGTAATCTTTGTTGAGAACTTTGTATGTGGCCTGAATTTCTTTTTCTGAAATAAGATCACCGTTCATAGATAATTCAGGGTGATTGATGCGAAAGGATATTTTTTTATCTTTCTTTTGGAGAAACAAGGGGAAAGCATCTAAGGTATGTGTATCGCTAGGAACACTCAGACTTTTAATATCAATTTCGAAATCCGGTACAACATGAAACTGAAAATCCTTAATACTTTGAATAAAATTGTTTGAATAAGATGAGATTACAGCTTTAGGAATAGTTGCAGCAATGCTCTTTTCTTTACCAAAAAAAAGACCCCAATTAAAAGAAAGATTAACTTGGGGAGCGTGAAAGGAGAAATCATTATTTTGTAAAGAGACTTCAACAATTTTAATATTCAGTGGAAATGAAAAAGTCACCTGTTGGTAACTCAACTGAATCGGTCCGGTATTGAATGAATTTAACAAGCGATCAAGGGTAATGCTTGCTATACGTTGAAATCCATAAAAGAAAATTCCAACTAAAAAAATGACCAAGATGGTTAGAGCGATTATAAACCTTTTCAAGATTTTACTCCAAAACCACAACGCTGCCCGTAAAAGAACCTTCTAAAACAAAAGGGAGTGAAACGACTTCAGAAAAAAAGTTTTTCTGAGTATCGCTGGAAAAGGTTTCATTTTTGCTTCTCATTTCTATGATGAGACCATTCGATTTCAATTGCTTTACTTTTTCATCAATGTAATTATCAAGATCGGCTTGTGGAGAAGACGATTGAATGCTTTCATCGCTCCAGCTCAAACCTCGAACCACTACCTCAGCTTCACCAGGAACAAAATCTTTCGGAACAAACAAACCAAAATCGAGACTTTTAATACCCTGACGATAGAGGTTTAAATCAATTCTTCCTTTTAAATCATTTCCTCTCTTTATATCAACCGGTAAAAAGAGATTTCTAAAGGTAGCTTCTCTAATATCTGGAACAAATATTATTTTGATACTTATTTTTTCCGCTTGAATCGGTTGAAAAGGATTTTTAAAAATATCTTCAAGAATTTTTCCCAGATTATTCGAGGTATAACTGGAAATATCTATTTTACTTACCCAAAAAAATTCATTCTGAAAGTGAAATTCATTTCCATCAATCGATAAAGTCACTTTAACGCTTCCCGGCCTTTGGCTGTCCAGCGCTTGGTCGATAGAATTTAAAATAATCTCTGGGAAAAACTCTACTACAACATTTTCGTCCTGAATGATCTCAAAGCTATTTTGAGATAAAATACTTGTTTCATTACCGATTTCAATATCGGCTTTTATCACTCTGGGCATCACTCCTAACCGACCGGCTATTCCCGCACTTCGGTCCTCATCAACGATTCCAATTGGTTGAATGGGCGTACCCACTTTAAAAGGAAAATCTTTGCCTTCTAAGCTAAAATTGACATACATTGAAGACAAAAAATAATTCACCTTTCCTTGATGGAGGAAGGGATGTCCAAAGGCTAAAATTTTATTATCATCTCGCCAGGTTACCGTGCCCAAACTGACAACATCAACATCACCATGTATTAATTGAACACCAATAGCGCTTCCTGGT
>DPKX01000197.1:4771-5265 GCA_003542295.1 Candidatus Atribacter hydrocarboniphilus | reverse complement strand
CAAATTGAGGTTCTTCGTCATCTGATCCAACTGGGCGTAGATGGAATCTATACTGGGGATGATTATGGAACTCAACGGGGTTTATTGATAGCCCGAAAAACCTGGCAAGACCTTCTTAAACCAAGGTTGGGAAGAATATGGAATGTCGCCAAAAAAGAGGGGATACCGGTTTTCCATCATTCTTGTGGAAATGTCTTGGAGATATTGGATGATATGGTTGAAATTGGACTCAATGTTCTTATACCAGTCCAGCCACAAGCCATGGATATTCAACTTCTTCAGAACCGTTTTNNGTGATCATCTCACTTTTATGGGAGGGATAAGTACCCAAAAAACCTTACCTTTTGGTACCCCTACCGACGTTCAATTGGAAGTAAGAAAATGTATTGAAGTTTTAGGATCAAAAAATAATTATGTAATTTCAGCTTCTCACGAAATTGGATCGGATTGCCCAATGAATAATTTAATTGCTTTTTTTCATGAAATGAAAAAAA
>DPKX01000197.1:0-4754 GCA_003542295.1 Candidatus Atribacter hydrocarboniphilus | reverse complement strand
CTTCGTTCCTCGCAATGACGAGTCAAAATTCCTTCTCCCTTGATGGGAGAAGGAAAGGATAAGGTGAAAGTCCAAAATGGGATCCTGGTTAGTTGCTGTAAAAGAGCTACCTTAAAAAACCTTCCGGTATTTTAAGGATAGAGGGTGAAGCAGAATTATTAAATAAATTGTAAAGCTTTCACCCTCTATGGTTAGCAATTATTTGTTCATTGTTTTTTGTTTACGCTGATGAAGCAAATCCTCAATAGTATCGATATCCTCTTGAGGGAGTGTCCAATCTCCTGCTAAAACTGTTTCAGCTATTTGATCTGGACGTCGGGCTCCCACAATAGCTGACGTCACTTCAGGACGTCTCAAAACCCAAGCAATTGCTAATTGTGCAAGAGTTTTATTATATTTTTTGGCGATTGGAATCAGTTGATTCACGAATTCAAGATTATAGCTAATTAATGGCTCATTAAACTCGGGATCGTTTCTTCGGTGATCGTCAGCCGGAAAGCTTGCTATCCGTTCCCGAGTCATTTTACCGGTCAGTAACCCTTTTTGCATTGGGCTATAAACAACAACACCAATTGAGTTTTGGTTACAGAAGGATAGTATGTCTTCTTCAATATCTCTTTTCAACATGCTGTAAGGAGGTTGCAATGATGCAATTGGATAAATTGATTGGGCTCGTTTCATTTGGGATACATTAAAATTCGATACCCCAATATATCTCACTTTCCCTTCTTTTACCAATTGAGCCATTGTTTCCCAGCCTTCCTCGATATCTTCATCAGGAATCGGCCAGTGAATTTGATAGAGATCAATGGTATCGATATCTAATCTCCTTAAACTTGCTTCAACTTCAGCTTTAATGCTTTCTCTTTTAAGTCGGTTAGAAATATTTTTCATTTCATCCCATACTAAACCACATTTTGTTGCTATGATTGGTTTTTTCGAAATACCCTTGATAGCTTTCCCAACTATTTCTTCTGAATGTCCAAGACCATAAATTGCAGCGGTATCAATCCAATTTATCCCGAGATCTAAAGCTTTCTTTATGGCTTTTATTGACTCAGAGTCATCTTGAGGGCCCCAGGCGTTTCTCCATCCTCCACCACCAATTGCCCAAGATCCAAATCCAATCACCGTTAATTCGAGATCGGTTTTCCCTAATCGACGAATCCTCATTATGGCCTACCTCCTGATTTTAATTTATTTTATAAGAATTTCTTGATCAGTTGTTTGATGTTCATTATTGTAAGTTTTCTTTACCCCATTTAAACTCCGAAAACCTAAGCGAATATCAGCAGCTTTTAATATTGATTCTAATAATTCAGCATATGATATTCCAGCCAATTTTGCCATTTTAGCCAAATGCCCGTCCCAACACCAACCAGGATTAGGATTAACTTCTAATAGTCGCGGATTCCCTAAATCATCCAAACGCCAATCAAAACGAACATAATCCCGACATTCCAGTCTCTCAAAAAGTTTCAACGAACTTCCTATGATAAATTTCTTAGTCTCTTCAGGAATTTTAGCTTTAACCGACTTAATTTTCCAATAGGGCGAGTCAGGAAGCCATTTGGCTTCGTATCCACAAATTCTTGGTAATTCCGCCGGTAGTTCTGAATAATCTTCCTCCAACAAAGGAAGTACCATGTATGATTCGGGGGAATTCCCAATAATTCCTAAACTAAGATCTGAACCAGTTATAAATTCTTCAACCAAAATTGGTTTATCATAACCAAACTGGCTACGAATATCCGATATAGCATTCATCAATTCTTCAATTTTATAAGCTACACTTTTTTGGGTAATTCCAAAACTTGCATCACCAAAATTTGGCTTTACAATGACCGGAAAATTTATCATGAGATCAAATATGGTATCTTCCGGTTTAATAAAAAACGCTTTTGGAACTGGAATATTCATCTCCCGAGCCATTCCTCTTACTAATGATTTATCATAACAATAGGATAAACACTGAGGTCCGGATCCGGTATAAGGGATTCCTATCATTTCTAAGAAAGAGGGGATATGCAATTCCTTCCGAGGATCATTGTTAAAACCCTCATCACACAAGTTAAAAGCCAAGTCAATTTTCCCCCTTAGGGAAATGAGATCATTTACCAGTTTTTGATGATTATCGAGATAAATAAAACTATATTCTCTTAATTCATGCAAAGCTGATTTCAGTTGGTCTATGGTATAAAAATCATCATCATCAAAAACTGATGATGGTTTTAAAATGTCAGGCTTCCCTGGATCACCGAATACAACTGCAACTCGTCGAATACTTGGTGGTAACTTCTTCTTATTTGAGGTCCAAGGTTTTTTTACTCGAGAACTAACGATTATTCTTTGTTTCATCATACCTAAATCTTGATTTCTTTGAGAATTTGAAGATATTTTTCCATGAAAAACAATATCATTGTAACCAGTATTTTTTAGGAGTTGACTGAGTTCATCTTCAGTGTAAAGTCTTTCTCCATAAAATTGATCAACTATGACTCCTCGATCCACATGATTGACTATTTCTCGAGAAATAAGTCGATGGCCATCAACCGAAAGGGATCGTTCTCGACAAACAAAATATTTCTTGTCAATCCATTCCCATGAACGGGATTCATAATGGGCAGCTAAAAACTCACCATCGGCGACATCTATCAATAACCGTCCCCAAGGCTTCAAAACCCGGAAAATTTCTTTTAAAACCTTAACATCATCTTGAACGGTCTCAAAGTATCCAAAGCTATTTCCTAAAATAAGAACCACATCAAAAAAATCACTTGAATAGGGAAGTTTTCTCGCATCTCCTTCTCGAAATTGGATACCTAAACCCTCTTTTTTTGTTTGAATTTTAGCTTTCTGTACTAAGTAATGGGAACGGTCTAATGCATAGATATTTTTCATGTTTCGTCGTGCTAACTCTAAAGAATGCCTTCCCTGACCACAGCAAAGATCTAATATTTTGTCATCAGGAGAAAGTGAAACAGCTTCAATAAATAAATCGACCTCTTTGCGGGTTATTTCACTATCTTCAACAACATCGGCATCGGTTTTTAAATAAATTGAATTAAATATTCTTCGCCACCAATCCGGGTAAACGTGCTCCTCTAAATTAATGACCGGTCCTAAAGATTTTTGCATTTTACTCCCACCTTTTTTCCGGATTAAAGGGGGAGTCCCTTTTGATGACTCTTCTTTCATAAATAATAGACCCTCCTCACAGGTTACAAATGTTTATTTAAAGTTTTATACAATAACATATCTTGAAACCCTTAAATCCAAAAGAAAAATGAATAATTCTCTCATAGCCATTTCTTCTTTTTAAAGAAAAATAACATAATCAGCGCGATTCCTCCCATGGTGAACAAGGTAATTGGATAACCCCACTTCCAATACAGTTCAGGCATAAAATGAAAATTCATACCATATATTCCTGCTACAAAAGAAAGGGGCATAAAGATGGTAGCAATCATGGTTAGAACTTTCATCACTTCATTTAAACGATTATTGATACTCGAGAGGTAAATATCAATCATGCTAGAAATTAATTCTCGATCAGTTTCAATTGTATCGATAAGTTGAGTAATATGGTCATATATATCCCGTAAATATACGACGGTGGATTTTTCAATAAAGGGAAACTCGCGCCTTTCTAAAGAACCGATCACTTCACGCATAGGCCAAATAGTGGTTCGAAAATATATCATATTCCTTTTTAAAAAATGAATCCTCGGTAAAATTTTTGAGGAAGGATGGTCAACCAATTCATCTTCTAATTCTTCTAATTGATCCCCAATTTGTTCCACCATGAGAAAATAATTATCGACAATCGCATCCAGCAGAGCATAAACCAAATAATCAGCTCCTGCTTTTCTCAACCGACCCTTACCGAGACGAATGCGATTTCTTATCTCTTCGAAAACATCCCCTTTTTTTTCTTCCTGAAAAGAGATAACAAATTTATCCCCTAATATAAGACTCACCTGTTCTGAGATGATTTCATCCGACTGGCTCTGGCTATATATCATTTTTACAACAATATAGAGAAAATTTTCATAATCTTCGACTTTTGGGCGTTGGGTAGTGTCGAGTATATCTTCCAAAACCAGATGATGTATACCAAATATCGATCCAATCTTGGTTAAAATATTTTCCTGACCGATACCATCAACATTAATCCAGGTTATCGACTGACTGTCTCTCAAATTGATTACATCATCAATGAACTCAGTTTGTATTTCTTGATATTGATTTTCGTTATATTTAAATATATGAAATAGCTTTCTTTCTTTATTACTTGAATCCACATGATCTCCTTCACCTTGTAGAAAATTACCGATCTCATTCTTCTTGCTATCGGTATTGGTCATAGATATTTCTCCGTAATATTAATAAAATTTTATGAATCATATTACCACTTTCTTAAATATTATCTATCTGATTTTTTTGGTCATAAATCTTTTTTGAGAAGGAATTCATAGCGAGGGATGGTTTCAATAAATAAAATTCTTATTTAGCAGTATAAATCTTGGTATCCTTCTATCATTCTTTTAAAAATAAAAAACTATAATTTAATTTGTCTTCACCTCGCTCCTCCATTAGGCAAGCTGCTTTCAATCTAAATCCTCATGTAGCTTTAAGGCACCGGATGATAATGATACTACTTTTTAAACCATCGTTGTGAGGAGTTCAACCGTTCTTTGGTTGGACGAGGTGGCAATCTCATTTTCCCATTTTGTCATTCTGAGGAGCGTATT
>DPKX01000050.1 GCA_003542295.1 Candidatus Atribacter hydrocarboniphilus | reverse complement strand
GACCACTCCGCTGCCTCCGCGCGCATTATAGAGTCTATTGAAGTTTTTCAAATTTAATTTCAGGGAACTATAAAGCAATCGATGGTAAAAACTTTCATTCTGTGGAATCAAGGTTTGTCTTCCCTGTTACTCCTAAAAAATATTTTTAAATCCCGCTTATATTCAGGCTATTCGTGACTTTACTTGAGTAATATGAGGTGAAAAGGTCGGATAAATATCCTATAATATCAATATCAATGAAAGACCAGGAACTAAAAAATTTTTCAAGAAGGAATTTTTTGAAAGTAAGTGTAGCAACTGCGGCATATTATACTGCTAAAGAATTGGGTTTAACGGCTTTGCTGGCGGGTGCGGGTACTTCCTTAACTTCTTGTATTGGGGTTGAAAATGAAGGTGGAAAAACCGCTATTGCAGGTGGTTTCGGTACTTTAGTACCTCCCGATGAATTTGAGGAAACTGTTACTCCGAAAGTAGAATTACCGACTTCCGTTCCTACATCGACCGAGATTCCTTCCACACCTACTCCTGATCCTATTCCGACATTAATTCCAGAATCCTACCCCAGGGAGAGTTCAAAATTTAAACCTCTTATCGATTCTAAATATAAGGATTTGGATTTAGTTGAAGGCTTACGGGCACAATCATTAGATTCGCAAAAAAGGCTCTCAGAGTTAGGTTGGGATGGTGAAATAGACGCAATTAAAGAACTTTTTATTGAGGAGGAGACAAGAAGAACTGGATTTTCCAGGGAGGAAGTTACACAAAATCTTGAATGGGAATATTATCTTAACGAGGGTAAATACTGGTTAGTCATACCCAGGGATAGAGAGTCAGGTCACTACTTATTTCCAGTAATATCGAATGAATCATGCGAAGGCATCAGAAGAAAGATAGATCTAAACTTGGCTACGACTTTAGGGAAGCCCGGTTGCGAGGGAGATTATTTCGATTTGGAGAACTTGGAACCCGCAGGAGGTTTGGGAGAAACGAGACAGGTTGTGTTTAGCGATTCTTCCGGTTGGTTTGTTTTTGGAGAAGCATCCAATAGTACGAAAGAAGGTTATGCCTGGTATAACATGAAAAAGGAGCGGGAAAAAAGCTGGACTGCCTTCAAAAATTTTTCACCTGAAAACGCAACCTCAGTCAACCGTGTTGAAATTGAGAACGAAGGAACCGGGGTGAAGGTGATTTCCTGGATTGCGACAAATGGAAAACCTGGAGTTGAATGGCAATTTGATCCACAAATCCAGGATTGGAAATTGGACGTTCTTAAGCTTCTTGCCGAGGCAGGAATTGAATATCCGGATGCTACGTCAAGTCATTTTGAGGCTGATTACGGGGAATTTAATTTCAGGATTCCCAAGGATTTAAGCAAGCAAATAGGAAAGCCGTATATTCAAATTCCACAAGACCTTCTTGAAAAGATGTATCTACACGCGATGGGAAGGTATATGCTTTTCTGTAGAAACGCAGACCCTGAGAGATATAGTGAATTTTTTGATATTGCCGAGTCAATAAAACAAGATGTCATTGCGGGTGATTTAAGACAATATGAGGATTGGCCAGAATTCAGGGTTGCAGCAAAAGAAGTGTTGGAGAAAGATGAAGCTGTTTTGGAACTGAAAGAAGGATTATGGGAGGCTCGAACCAATAGAGAGAGTATCTCAAGAAAATTTGACGTTTTAAATTATAATCTTGTTACGAAGGATAAATTTGATGATGCGTTTAAATTATTGGAATCAAGTGGTTTAGAATTTTTTGGATCAACTTCAGCTGGTACCCAAGGTGAATGGGAAGAAAAGGGTTGGTGTGTTTTTGCCAATGCTTCGGCTATAGATGTTATCTTTTTTGTAAGGCGTCATGAATCTAATAATGATTCTATTGTTACACCGGGCGCAAACCCCTATTTATTTGGGGGGACAACTACATTGGAGTTATTATCTGCTGGATTTACAGATGAATGGTACTTTAACGGAATTGAAAGAACGTATCTTGGGATAACAGAAAGTCTTCAGCAGCATTTTTGGGAGATGTCTGATCACAAGTATATATTTGTTGGAGGTAAACTTAAGCCGTTTATTGATGGGTCTAATCTTCGGTTTCATCCAGAGGAAATCAACATATACAGGCACGGCAAAGAAACCTTTACTCCCTAGTTTTAAGTATATATTTAAAATTTAGTCTGGACACTTAGTTAGCTCTATAAAAGTCTAATATTATTTTACATAAAGCTTTTTGTAACTTGATTACTCACATCTTCGAACAACGCCGGCAGACTCGCGTCCGTTGTTTTCCCCCCTGGCGCGTGCCATACCCCCCTTTCAATGCGCGTTACTGGTTATCCATGAACCCCTAATCTTTCCCGCCGGCTCGGTTCCTGACTTGAACCCCATCGATCTATTCCATCCTGTGAGGGGCAAATCGTGTTTTACTCATAGAAATGTAAAACACCATTTGCCCCACCTTAACCCCGGCCGCAGAGAAAGCGCGCAAAAACGGCTTTAGTTGCTGGTCGTTTTAGCGCGCAAACACCAGCTTTCTGTTCCATTCGTTTGTTCGGGTTCGCGATCTAGTTAAAAGATTTGAACATTACATCATCGTTCTATTTTTAAATTATTCTCAGTGGACAGCAGCTCCAGGGAAAAACATCCTGGAACTGCTGCCCACGTCGAGGTTAAAAAAACTATTAGAAAAAGAATTACCGATGTTTACTTTCCATTCAGTGTTGGGCTGCGGACTGCACTCCCTCGTTCCTCAAGATGGCAGTCCGCATCTTAATTGCATACTCGTTTGGTCCAAAACCTATTCCATATCCATTCTACCTATCCAAACCACACATAACAGCAGCCTTCTCCCGTTTCGATGTCCCCACCCCCAGCAGATCCCTTAAAGAGCAAACCTTGCATTAGAATCGATCTCATTCCCAAACAGCGCCGACAGCTCGCGTCCGTTGTTTCCGAAGGACCCCCTGGCGCGTGCCATACTTGTCCCCCATCGTGTTGATCCATTCAACACTTTAGTTTCCACCAACGCATTGGACTTGAACGCCATCATTTTCCTTTCTAAACCCGATCCGCAGAGCATAACACGCCAGAGCCACAAAAGATCACCGGCCAGGGAAAAAACCAACGGAGTATGTCTTTAGGTGTCTCCAGTATGATGGAATGTTGATCCCCACCCTACCGCCTTCAATTATCAACACCTGCAGGAGCTAATAGTTGTTTCGAAACAAACAAATAAAAGAACCTGAACCCAATCTTCCTTTTCTAATCAATTTCCGAATAATATTCTTTGTTTATGTCTATTTCTCCACTGAGGAAACTTGAATAACATAAACCAAATCCTTATAATATGAATCAAAATTTCATTGTTTTTTTAAGTTGTTCACAAAATCATGTTTAAAAATGAATAATCATAAGCCCAAGAAGATTTCAAGAAGGGATTTTATTAAAGCCTCAGGTCTGGCTACTTTAGGGTTGTTTGCCAGTTCTTGTAACAGCAAAATTCCTTTCCCCACAGAAGAAATTTTTCCTACTCTTACTTCTACACCTAAGCCCTCCTTAACTCCAAACCCCACACAAACAGAAATAAAACCAACCAAAACCAAAGTAAAACCTACTGAAACAGAAGTTAAGGTAAGTATAGAATCACTCATTGAGGAATCTAAGAGCTTTCCAGGAATTGTTGGTGTTGAAGAAAGAAACGGAGAATACAGAGCCGTTGATGAAAAAGGACTCTCACGCTTTATATTAAGGGAAGAAAACTGGGTTGAGATACCCAAGATCAAACCCTCAGATATTACAGAAGATGACAGAATGTATTATGAGCCTGTAAAACATATCAGTCGAGAACCCTTCCCTTATGGAGCAAAGAAGACACGTGAAGATTTATATCCTGGTTATCCTGACATTGAAAATTGGACAATTTCCGGAGTTTTACTTGAGGAACCTTTTGTAAGGTCCGAGGGAACACAACAGCTTGTCTTTAAAGTAGGTTTCCCCGTAGGTGATGATTTTGCCGTCCTTAATCTTATAGACACTTATGGTCTCAAACCCCCTGATTTGGTAGGCACCTATTTATTTTTGGAAGCCCCCAAAGGAGACCCCGGTTTTAATTCATATATGGTAAGCGGGGAAACGTGGCCTTTACCCGAGGCTATAGAAAAGCTAAAAAACGCTGTTGGCAGGCAAACCTATATGGAACATAGGATTTCTGATTCAGAAGAAAGTCTAATTAAATATTATGATGATTATTACAAAAAACTTGTTCCAGATAATAAGGAATATATCCCTCCTCTTTATTATAGTTTGGAAGAAATAAAAAAGTGTCTTCCGGAGACTATTGAAGTTTTTTCTAATCTTAAGTCAGGTAATTTCAAGGCTGTCGAGGGTAAATATTTCCACTCAATGAAATCAAGGTCTGTTTTCCCCGTCACTCCTAAAAAATAAGATCTTTAATTAATCAATCTTGATTTTTATCCATTATCTTTAAACGAGAGTGTTCTTTGTCCAAAATAGGTGAAAAAGTTGCGAAATAAATCTCTACTACGGATAATTCTGAAAACCCATGATCCCAAGAAGATTTCAAGAAGGAAATTTTTGAAAGTAAGTGCAGCAACTGCGGCATATTATACTGCCAAAGAATTGGGTTTAACGGCTTTGCTGGCGGGTGCGGGTACTTCCTTAACTTCTTGTATTGGGGTTGATAATGAAGATGGAAAAACCGCTATTGCAGGAGGTGTCGGTACTTTAGTGCCTCCCCAAGAATTTGAGGAAACTGTTACTCCGAAAGTAGAATTACCGACTTCCGTTCCTACATCGACCGAGATCCCTGCCACACCTACTCCTGATTCTATTCCGACATTAATTCCAGAATCCTACCCTGTGGATAGCTCAAGATTTAAGCCTCTTATCGAATCTAAATATAAAGATTTGAATTTAACTGAAGCTTTGCGGGCAAAATCTTCGGATACACAAAAAATGCTTACAGAATTGGGTCTGGATGGTGTAGTAGACACTATTATAGGACTTTTTATTAAGGAAGAGACAAGAAGGACGGGATTTTCCAGGGAGGAAATTACACAAAATCTTGAATGGGAATATTATCTCAATGAAGGCAAAAGCTGGTTAGTCATACCCAGGGATAGAGAGTCAGGTCACTACTTATTTCCTGTAATAACAAATGGATCCTGCGAAGGCACCAAAAGAAAGATTGATCCAAGCTTAGCTACGACTTTGGGAAAACCCAGCTGCGAGGAAGATTATTTCGATTTGGAGATTTTGGAGTCAGCAGGAGGTTTAGGAGAAACGAGACAGGTCGTATTCAGTGATGCTTCCGGCTGGTTCGTTTTTGGGGAAGCATCCATTAGTACCAAAGAAGGTTATGCCTGGTATAACATGAAGAAAGAAAGAGAAGAAAGTTGGACTGCCTTCAAAAATTTCGCCCCCAAAAATATAACTTCAGTCAGCCGGGTTGAAATTGAGAAAGAAGGAACGGGGGAGAAGGAAATTACCTGGACTGGGACGAACGGAAAACCCGGTGTTAAATGGCAATTTGACCCGGAAATCCAGGATTGGAAGTTGGATGTTCTTAAACTTCTTGCTGAGGCTGGAATTGAATATCCTGAGGCTACGTCAAGTCATTTTGAGGCGGATTATGGGGAATTTAATTTCAGGATTCCCAAGGATTTAAGCAAGCAGATAGGAAAGCCGTATATTCAAATCCCGCAGGACCTTCTTGAAAAGATGTATTTACACGCGATGGGAAGATACATGCTTTTTGAAAGAAGAAAAGATCCTGAGAGGTATAGTGAATTTTTTGATATTGCCGAAGCAATAAGACAGGATGAATTGAATGGAGGAGAAAGAAGGTGGAAAGATTGGCCTGAATTTCGAACCGCAGCAAAAAATGTATTGGAGGATGGGCTTGCACCTCTTGAATTCAAACCTACATTATCGCGCGAAACTTGGGGTATGAGGGGTGAAGTAAAAAATATTAAGGGGCTGGATTTCAACTTTGTTACAAAAGATAAATATCAGGATATTTTGAGTTTACTCGAATCAGCGGGTTTCCCCGTATTTACTTCCCAACATTATATGAGAAATTTTGATTATGATGCTGAAAAATTGTTTTTTGTTAATGGTCAAAATATTACGGTATTTTCCTATGATAGAGGATGGGTGGATAAACCTAAAATAACACCCTCCTCAAGTTTGTCTCAGCATGTTGGTGCACCGTTAGAAATGTTGCCTGTAGGTATGGTTTCTGAGTGGTATTTAAAGGGTTTGGGTACTTTGTACAAGGATTGTCTTCACTTAACGGAAATAAACTTTTTAAATATTGAAGATCTAACTTTTTTTGATCCAGTTAATTCAAAACATTGGACAGAAATTTCATACCCTCGCTATTTTTACGAAGAGTTAATGGATCATAAGTTTGAATTGTTAATTTTTAGTCCTCAAAACTGATTTCTGTATTTATAAAATTTAAACTAGGCTTCAACCTCTAATTGATTCTAATATGAACTATACATTGATTTATTGATTTGAAAAATTAAAAATACAAGATATTCATATTTACAAGTTTTTTTGTCTTTGTTCTGATATCTTCTGGCCTTTTTTAAAGGTAAAAAGACAGGATGGGAGTATATTTGAAAACGAATTGATCTTGTTAACGAAGAATTTCAAGATTTGTATTGTGCACAGATTGATAATGAGGAATCAAAGCTCCTGTGGGGGAGGTTTAAGTTGTAAGTTGGGTCGCTAGCCACTATCTCTACTTATTGCAATAATTTTCGAATAATTCTTATATCTCATTCTGGTCACCATTTCTCAAAAAAACGAACCATTTGATCTTTTACCTATTATTCACAATACCCTAAT
The DNA here is from genome assembly GCA_003542295.1 of Candidatus Atribacter hydrocarboniphilus. Taxonomy (GTDB): domain Bacteria; phylum Atribacterota; class Atribacteria; order Atribacterales; family Atribacteraceae; genus Atribacter; species Atribacter hydrocarboniphilus. Next base: position 473 of record DPKX01000050.1, on the reverse strand, counting down.
ATTCAAGATGTTAATCCCAACATAATCCTATATTCATCATCCAACATCACATCAACTGACTTGACCCCATCTCCCTGATCCATTATTAAATATAGTTTCAAACGGTTCAGCGTGACCTGAACCCAATCGATCTGATCCCTCCCGTGAGGGGCAAATCGTGTTTTGCTCATAAATCCAAAACACCATTTGCCCCGCCTTAACGCCATCCGCAGGGAAAGCGTGCCAAAACAACAGCAGATCGCTTTATTGCCCGGGCCGCGAAAAGAGCACGGACCAGGCAAACAGCGCCTGCAGGTCGTTTTCGCACGTTAAAAGAAAAAGAATTAACCATGCTTTCTTCTGAACTCCCGGCTTGGGCTCTGGACAGCCGTCCCGAGTGCATGGGACGGCTGTCCAGAGCTTAATATTGATCTCATACTTTTACATCAGCACTTTATTCCCTCCGATGTCGCGCAAATCGTGGCCAGCCTGGA
>DPKX01000005.1 GCA_003542295.1 Candidatus Atribacter hydrocarboniphilus | reverse complement strand
ATATATAGGTAAAATTGGCAACAAAAGCGACCAACATTAATATTAAAAACTGAGGAGAAAAAAACCGAAAGAGGGAAAAACTTTTTTTCATGATTCTTTTGGTATTTTCCCAAAGAAACGGGAGAAAATGAGTAAACATCCTGCGGTGATAAGAGAGAAGATTCCGATACTATTCAGGACAAAACCAACCTGATTTCCAAAAAAAGACGAATAGACTAAATGGAGTAGATATCCAGTTGCCCAGGCTAAACCCATTGAAACCGATGCGGCGAAAGCTGGATGCCCGGGGAGAATTTTTTGGGCTTCTATGACGTTCGAACTCATGGAGAAAAACATGAATGAATCAGAAAGAACATAGAAGAGAATAAATAAGGCGAGAGAATCGATATGAACAAAAATGTTTAAAAAGAGTCCCATTCCAGCAAAAGATAACACATTGACCAGCCAATTGTTGAATCGAATCCGAAAGCGAGAACCAAGGATATTAAATAGCAGGCCGGAAACTAAGCCGAGAGAAAGGAGTGAACCGCCAATAATAAGACTATACCCTCGAAGGTTGCTATATATTGGTGAATAGGTGTGGAGAGAAGACATATAGAAAGTTCTTAAACCAACCATGATCCAAATTGGGATGAGAATTGGAAATGACTTCCAAGAAAAATTTGGATGTTTAGTGATAGGAGTGAAATTCCTTTTTACCTTCAATAGAATCGGTTGAAGAATAATAAAAATTAAAAGATTAAAAAAGATAATTTTATTGAGCCCAACACTTCCAACCCACCAGGTAATAAAAATTGGACCTAAAGCCCCTCCGATAATGCCTCCCGACACAAAAGAGGTAACCGTTTTGGAGCTTTGATTGCGATTGGCCAAAGCTGTACCAAAAGGATGGTAGGCAGCATTGGCTAAAAAAACCGTAAAAAAAACCAAGTATAGTCCAATAATGTTCATTTTGAATGAAAGCAGTGAAGTGGGAAGAACGACAAAAGCTACAATTCCATAGAGCAAAAGCCACTGTTTTTTCACCCTCGGAAGAACCATTGCAAAGAAAATTTGACTTAAAGCCGTCATCAACATTATTGATGCAATGAGCATAGCAATGGTTCGGGGTTCTATTGAATAGGTTTTAATCAAATAGGGACTAATCGGTGAAAGGAATTCAACGAATAGGTCAACTGTTCCATGTAATATTGCAATAGCGAGATCCACAATCCATCCTCTTTTCTTACAGTCATAACTAGTTTAATAATTGATTTTTTTCTAAAAAGAAAATTTTTTATTAATCCGTTGGTTAAGCAAATTTCTATTTATTCTTTAAAAAAACGGAAAAACTTACAATAGGTATTTATTCCATTTTCGAGGTAGTGTATCATGAAAGATGTAAGAGTAAAAGGTGGAATTATATGACCGACTTAAGAAAATTAGCTGAATTATTTGGGATAGAAACCAATTATTATGATATCCATGGGAATCATGTTTATATTGAAGATGAAGTTTTAGCAAACCTCCTTGGTTCTTTCGGTGAATATCCTCAAAACGGGTCAGGTTGGAAGGAAAACATCCATCGAAAAGCAGAAGAAATAGCTTTTCCTATTCCACCGGTTATTGTTGCCTCAAAACCAGAGATTACTTTTATTCCTCAATTGAATTGGCTTGCGGGATCACTCTTTCTCACTCGGGAAGATGTTATCTTGGAAATTCCCTTTCAGATTGAAAACCAAAAATGGAACTTTCTTCTTCCACCGGATTTAGAATGGGGATATTATCCTCTCAATTTTGAAATTCGAACCACGTTGAATACTTTATATTATAAAAGTTTTTTTATATTTACTCCAAAATATTGTTATCTTCCCGAAGAAAAAAACTTTTGGGGTTTGAACTTAGCCGTTTATTCAATCAATACTAGAAAAAAGCAGGAAATAGGAGACTTGCAAGACCTGAGATTAGTGAGTGATCTCCTTCAGAAATACGGTGGCAATTTTTTAGGGATTCTTCCCATCCATCTCTTAGAAAATCGAATGCCTTATGGTATCAGTCCTTATTATCCAGTGGATCGGTTAGAGTGGAATCCAATCTATCTTCCTTTGGAATGGGTTGCCCAAATATTAGCAGTGAACCATGAGCTAAATGCACCAGAATCTTTCTCTCTATTCATGGATCGATCTCCTCAAGATACTTCACTTCTTAATTACGAATCCGCATGGAAGAGAAAAGATCAAATTCTTCGCAGTTTTTTTCAAATTTGGCGAAAAAGAGAGATTGATTCGCCCGATTTGAATAGAAAAAGTTTTTCTGACTTTTTAACCAATGAAGGGATACGAATTATCCATTCAGCTTTTTTCCAAGCCTATGCTTTAAGACAAGATTGGGATTTCCGATCTTGGCCCCTTGATTTTCAGAGAGGTGATAAGGATGCTATCGCCCAATTTATTGATCAAAATCATGAGGAAGTCTATTATTTTGTTTTTTTACAATGGCTCATGGAGCTCTATCTGAAAACCCATTTTCAGTCGTCGGATATGCTGGCTTTTGACCTGCCAGTGGGAACTTCTCCAACTGGTATTGAATCATGGCTCAATCAGGACCTATTTGTATTTTCTCAGCGAGTTGGTGCTCCCCCTGATGATTTTTCACCAGCTGGTCAGAATTGGGGTTTCCCACCGGTGAATCCTTGGAAGGATAGAGAAAATCATTATTCTCATTTTATTTCACTCATTCAAGCCAATATGAAATATTGCTCCTTTCTTCGTATCGATCATATCATGGGACTTTATCGATTATTTTGGATTCCCGAAGGATGTGATCCAAAATATGGAACTTATGTTCGGTCTTTTTTCCAGGATTTATTAGGAATTGTTGCTCTCGAGAGCTATCGTCAAAAAGTAATTGTTATAGGTGAAGACTTGGGCACGGTTCCTCATCAAGTGAGAGAAGCCATGAAAGCTTATAAAATTCTTTCAACTCGAGTTTTCTATTTCGAGAGTGATCAAAATGGTTTCATTCCAGCACCAAATCATTATCCAAGAGAAACCATGGTGACCATTGGAACCCATGATATGCCCCCCTTGAAAGCATTTTTAGAAGGGAAAGATATCGATTTACGAGAAAAATTAGGATTATTTACTTCAGAGGAAGCAACAATACAACACCAGATTCGTCAACAAAGAATTGAAGGGATAAAAAGCCGGTTGATTGAATGGGGTTATTTGAGAGAACCTGATAGTTTTGATGATTTTCTCGAAGCCGTCCTTTTCTACCTATCCAAAACTTCTTCAACATTGAAAATAGTCAATTTGGATGATTTAATGAAAAGTGATATTCAAATTAATTTACCTGGAACCATTACCGAATATCCAAATTGGCGTCACCGATTAGAGGTTTGTCGAGGTGAATTAGAAAAGAAAATCCAAAAAATGGCATCAATTTTTTGATTATAGGAGACCAGTTCCTATGAAAATAATTGAGAATATTCTCAAGAAAAAAGCGCAACCGGATTTTCAACAATTTATCGAGGTTATCACCCAAAAAAGAAAACCGACTAAAGTCCACCAAGTTGAACTGTTGATTGATCAGGAAATTATCTCAACCATTAGTCAGAAGTATTTTTTGGAAGAAATTATCTTACTCACATCTCTAACTCAAAGGCAATATATCCGACAATATGTTCGTTGGTGGTATCGGATGGGATATGATTATGCCATGATTATCGATATTCCTGGAATTGGTTTGGAGTTTCCATCACAGATCAGAAAAACCGATGATACAGCAAATTTGTCGAGAGGAATCAGGAACTGGGTGGAAGAGAAGCAAGGGATTATAACCAATTGGGAGGATTTTGAAAATTACCCTTGGCCAGACCCTGAAAATATCGATTTATTTCCTTATCTTTTTGCCCAGCAAGAAATGCCTGATGGGATGAAGCTTTTAGTAGCCGGAAGTAGTGGATTGCTAGAAGTAGTGAGTGAAAATTTATTGGGAATCGAGAATATGAGTTATTTGTTATTCGATGAGCCGGATTTGGTGGAAGCTGTATTTGAAAAAGTGGGCAATATCATGTATCGTTTTTATCTTCGACTAGCCGACCTGGAAGGAATTGGTGGATTTTTTCAAGGTGATGATATGGGATTTAAAACTTCTACCATTCTTTCTCCTGCTCTATTAAAAAAATATGTCCTGCCCTGGCATAAAAAAGTTTGTACTTTGGCTCACTTGAAGGGAAAAGTTTACTTTCTTCATTCTTGTGGTCAATTAAAACCTATAATGGATGACCTCATCAGCTGGGTAGGTATCGACGCTTTTCATTCATTTCAAGATGAAATAATGTCAGTGGTTGAGTTTAAGCAGGAATATGGATGGAAAATTGGCGTTCTGGGAGGTATAGATTTAGACAGATTAGTTCGAAGCAATGAAGCAGAGCTTCGCAGTTATGTTCGATCGATTTTGGAAAAGTGCCAAAATAATGGAGGTTATGCTCTAGGTTCGGGAAATTCAATAGCAAATTATGTTCCAATCAACAATTATCTTATCATGCTCGATGAAGGATTGGCTTATGCGTGAGTTGATAATTGTTTTTTAAGTGTAAAGTCGGTTATAGGTACTTTTTTGTCGATCAGCAAATACTGGTATAAGTTGTCGCAATTCATCTACGCTACTTAGATCAATGTTGGAGGATATAAGCATTTCTTCCATAAGATTGGCCTGACTAATAATCTGTCCATGAGGATTGGCGATTATGCTCGCTCCGTGCGATTGATGGTAATCAGCTTGGAGAATTTGGTCAGCCCCACAAACAAACATAAAGTTATCTAAAGCCCGTGAACAAACTGATAATTTCCAATGTTCGATATCTCGTGCCAACCAAGCAGTAGGGACCAATGCAATGCGAGCTCCTTTAAGGGCAAAAATTCGAGCAACTTCTGGGAATCGAGTATCATAACAGATCCACATCGCTATTTTGCCAAATTCGGTGTCGAAAACTGGATAATCACTTCCATGGGTGAAAATTTCGGCTTCGGTTGACCAAAGGTGGGATTTTCGATAAATTCCGATTTTTCCATCGGGATAAAACAAAACTGAAGAGTTGAAGAGTTTATCTTTTAATTTTTCGGCAATGCCGACAACCAAATAAATTCCAGAAAATTTACTGGCTTCGATGAGGAATTGAAACGAGTTGTCACCTTGTGTTTCTGCTTTAGACGCTACTAATTTAGGGTCATAACCCTGAACACAAAGTTCAGGAAAAACCATTATATCAATTTTGAGCTCTTTCCCTTTTTCAATAAAATTGCCAATAGTTTCTAAATTCCTTTTTACGTTACCCAATACCGGTTTAAATTGAACACAGGCCACCTTAAGCTGGTTCATAGAAATCTCCTTTCCGGTAACATTTTCAACTCATTATATCATTGAATGAATATTGATATAAGATTATTTAAAGATTAAAAAAGAAATACTAATACTTATACTATATAATTTTTCTTTTTTTTAGAAAAGCGATCAAATTGTGCAAATGGATTTCTTGGTCGATATTGCACTTATCAATTATCCAAGTAACAAAGTTGTTATAGGGCTAATCTTTAAAAAATAAGTCGATTTTTCGTTTCTTACCCTTGACATCAACTCAAGCTTTGGATATATTTATTCAGGCATAACCGGAGGTTACCGGTTTGCCGGTGTAGCTCAGCTGGTAGAGCAGCTGACTTGTAATCAGCAGGTCGTCCGTTCGAGTCGGATCACCGGCTCCAGAAATGGGGAGGTACCTAAGTGGCCAAAAGGAGCGGACTGTAGATCCGTTGGCTGAACGCCTTCGAAGGTTCAAATCCTTCCCTCCCCACCAGAAAATCCCTATGTAGCCTGCGTAGCTCAGTGGTGGAGCGCATCCTTGGTAAGGATGAGGTC
>DPKX01000170.1 GCA_003542295.1 Candidatus Atribacter hydrocarboniphilus | reverse complement strand
ATAGATTACCAAAAACCGAAGTTAAATATACTATTTCCTCCACTTTCAAGGTATTCTTAGTGTATGAAAGGGATTGTGACACAGTCTGAATGACAGAGTGGGTGGATGAGATTCTCACGTCGTCCAACCAAAAGCTGGTTAAACTCCTCGTAATGACGGATTTAGATAGGTATTTTCATCCTCATCTGGTGTCATATAATGGCATAAAGATCAATTGTGAATCTTTTAATATTCATTTCCAAGAAAGATCTGAAAATGTTGTTGATATGATTCGAATATGATATACTCACCGCAAAGTTGTTTTGGTTATTTAATCGGGGAAGTCCGGTGTGAGTCCGGCGCGGTCCCGCCACTGTAACTGAAAATGCTGGTTGTTTATGCCACTGGTGATAACTGGGAAGGCACAGCCAGATGACTACATTCAGAAGTCAGGAGACCCGACCAAAACATCCTTGCCACTCTTCGCGGAAAGAGGAGGTGGGAAAAGCTTCTGGGCCGCCACCAGAATCTTGGGAAACCCTCCCTCGTCTCCCTCTTCTTTCCACGTAGAAGCAATCATGCTCATACCAAACAAGGAGAGTAAAATGAGTAAATTTAAAATTATTGCTATTTTAAGCATCTTGATATTAGTTTTTTCTTCAACAATATCCTATTCTCAGCCCCTAAGCGCCACCGATGCAACCGGATTTACTCTTAATCTTTCTCAACCACCAAATCGGATTATTTCTCTTGCTCCAGGAAATACTGAAATTCTTTTCGCGCTTGGCTTAAATGATAAAATCGTTGGGGTAACTACCTATTGTGATGAACCCTCAGAAGCGTTAGAAAAGGAAAAAATCGGGAATGTTACCGAAATTGATTTAGAAAAAATCCTCACCCTTCAACCTGACCTAATTTTAGCCAGTTCCTTAACCCCCGAAGAGACCGTTGTCCGCCTTCATGAATTAGGCCTTCCGGTTTTTACCCTTAAATCTGAAACTATTGAGCAGGTCATTGAAGATATAACCAAAGTTGCGGTCTTATCCGGGGTGGAAATTTCTGGTTCAAAACTGGTTAAAACCATGAAGGATCAACTTAAAAAAATAAAAGATCTCTCTCAATCAATTCCAGATCATCAAAAACCACTGGTTTTCCACATTATTTGGCACGATCCCATTTGGACGGCTGGAAACGGTACTTTCATCAACGAATTTATTACTTTAGCTGGTGGGAAAAATTTAGCTGAAGATATTCAAGGCTATTCAACAATAGACTTTGAAGAGATTTTAAAAAGGAATCCTTCGATAATTACTGTTATTGAAAATCATGGGAAAAATGAGGAAAATCAACTCTATCAGTTTGTTACAACCGATAACCGGCTTCAGACAGTAGATGCAGTAAAAAATGATCAAGTCTATTTAATTGATTCTAATTTAGTTTCCCGGCCAGGGCCTCGAGTTATTTCAGCACTTCAATACTTTGCCCAAATCATCCACCCGGAAATCTTTGGAGAATATAAAATTCAAGAATAGAGGCAAAATGAAAATACTTAAGAGAAGACGAATTATTTTTATTCTCATTATTATTCTTGTTTTGAGTATGGTGTTTTCTTTGGGAATTGGCGGTGGTCGTTTTCAGATCTCAGATTTATTGTCTTTCTTGCACCCCCAGTCACTCTCACCTTCAGAAAAGACTATCCTTTTTGAAATTCGATTGCCCCGCTTAATCCTTTCAGTTTTAGTGGGTGCTGCTCTTTCATTAAGCGGTGCGGTTCTTCAAGGTCTATTTCAAAACCCCTTAGTGGACCCCTATGTTTTAGGAATTAGCTCGGGTGGTGCTGTTGGAGCCGTTGTAGCAATTTTAAGTGGTATTTCATTGGGTTTTATCACTCTCCCACTTTTTTCTTTCCTATTCGCACTGGCAACTACTTTTCTGGTTCTTCGTTTAGGTCAGATAGGACATAAAATGCCTTTAGAAATCATGCTTCTCGCCGGAGTGGCTATCGGCTTTTTCTTCTCAGCTCTCATTTCATTGGGAATGTTCCTGGCTGGAGAAAATTTGCATCAAATGGTATTTTGGATTATGGGTGGTTTCTGGAATAGTAGTTGGAATAAAATCTATACTCTCATACCATTCTTTTTAATTGGATTCCCGTTTATTTTTTCCTATTCTCGAGAGTTAAATGCCTTTCTTTTGGGAGAAAAAGTCGCTGAAAGCATGGGGGTCGAAGTAGAAAAAACCAAAAAAATTCTCTTATTGGCTACGTCGCTCTTAGTTGCTGCGTCAGTTTCAGTAAGCGGAGTTATTGGCTTTGTTGGTTTAGTCGTGCCTCACATTATTCGAATTATCATCGGCGAGGATCATCGTCAGCTCCTTCCTGCATCTCTCTTTTTAGGAAGCAGTGTTTTGCTCTGGGCTGATATATTTTCCCGAACCCTTCTCCATCCGGTTGAATTGCCGGTTGGGGTATTAACCAGCTTAATGGGTGCACCCTTTTTTATCTATCTTTTAAGGAGGAAAAAGAAAGGGTGGTAAACTTTTCACTATCAGCAAAAAACCTCTTCTTTTCCTATGGAGACCGTAAGGTTCTTCACAATGTTACCTTTAACATCCAGAAGGGTGATTTCGTTGGCATTTTAGGACCAAATGGATCGGGGAAGAGCACCTTGCTTCACCTCTTATCAGGGCTTCTTGTGCCCGACACAGGAACTATCTTTATTTCAGGGAAAAATACCAAGGAGCTCTCTCGTAAAAATTGGTCTCAGGAAATTGCTATCGTTTTCCAAGAAACCAATTTAAACCTTGACCTTGAATGTTTCGATGTCATTATGATGGGAAGATTTCCCCACTGGCGCAGATGGCAAAAAGAAAACCAACAAGATATCGACTCTGTTCTAAATGCTTTACAAATTACCAACACTCAGCAGTTTGCCAATCGCCCTTTTCGGGAATTATCCGGTGGCGAGAAACAACGAGTTATGATAGCACGTGCCTTAGCACAGGAGCCCAACATTCTCCTCCTTGATGAACCAACCAGCCATTTAGATATTCTTCATCAACTTGATATTATGCGCATTCTTTATCGACTTCAAAAGAAAGACATAACCATATTAGGAGTTTTCCATGACATTAATTTAGTTTCTCAATTTTGCAACCAGGTAATGTTTTTAAAAAAAGGAGAAATTGTTCATCGCGGTTTAGTAGGAAAATCTCTCCATACTCCTCAGGTTGAAGAATTATTTGATGTTGAGTTTTTAGAGGAAATCCATCCTTATTCCCTGCGACCTTTTTTTATGCCATTGGGAATAGCGAAGAAAATGGAATCTCCGAGTGCTTCCATTCATCTAATCTGTGGTGGAGGAAGCGGAAGTAATTTCATGAAAGAATTTCTTGAAGCTGGTTTTTCAGTAAGTGTAGGAATTGTAAATCAATTCGACTCTGACCAAGAGATGGCTTCAAAATTAGGAATAACGGTTATTATCGAAAAACCCTTTTCTCCTATTTCCGATGATAACTTTCAAAAAGCTATTAATTTAGCAGCTCAATCCGATTATATTTTTATAGCTCCTGGATATTGGGGGAGGGGAAACTTGTTAAATTTAGATTTAGCCATCTCTTTACAAGAAAGAGGGAAAAGGATTCTCTTCCTTCAAGATTCTCTTGATCGGAATTGGGATTATACCGAAGGGCAAG
>DPKX01000081.1 GCA_003542295.1 Candidatus Atribacter hydrocarboniphilus | reverse complement strand
AAAGGAAGAGTTATAAAAAGCTATCAACAACACCTTCCCATGCCAATCTGGGTTTCAGTTACCGGTGATTTTGAATCGCAAGAAGATCCTCAGTTAACCAGGGTTTGGTTCCAACCACGGCCTTTCTTGATATGTTTAAAGTGTGGTGAATACTATACCAAACAAAACACCGATGACTTTCGCAAACTCACCGGTCTCTCCAACGAAGGCCGAAGTTCGGCCACCACAGTTTTAACTACCTCCATTTTGCGGCGGCTCAATGGTCACAATATCGATATCGGTGCTAAAAAAATCCTGAGTTTTACCGATAATCGACAAGATGCTTCCTTGCAATCCGGACATTTTAATGATTTTGTTCAGGTTTCTTTGATTCGTTCTGCTATTTACCAAGCATTGGCTCATCACGAATCATTGAGTTTTTATGATATTGCTGAAAAAGTGGTCAATGAGTTGGGTTTGTCGATCGCCGATTATTCTTCAATCTCAAATCTGCTTCCCGATACCTTGCAAGGTAAGGAAGTAAAAGACACCTTTCGAGATCTTGTCGAATATCGAATCTATGAGGATCTGCGCCGTGGCTGGCGGATATTGCAGCCAAATCTTGAACAGTGTGGGCTACTACACATTGAATATCGTGGCTTGGAAGAATTATGTAATAACGAAAAAATTTGGGAAGAGTTTCCCCAGATGGAAAAATTAAGTGGCCGAGATCGATTAAAATACCTTACCGCTTTTTTGGATTTTACTCGGAAAAAGCTGGCTATTGATATTCAATGTTTAAAAGAAATTCATCTGCAGCAACTCAGAAAGAAAGCCTATCAAAATCTGAATGAAAAATGGGCTTTTGACCAATCGGAATATCTTCATACCTCCAGTTATTTGGTTTACCCCAATTTACCTCAAAGAAGTAACTCAAATTATATTAGCCTCTCGTCCCGAAGTCTTCTCTATCGATTTATGAGACGCTATACCTTAATCGACGAAGATTACGATCAATTTATTCAAAAACTGATTCGACTTCTCAGCGGTCATGGAATTTTCAAAATCGAAGAGGATAAGGGACAGTTCCGCATTCAGCTTAATGCCGGTATTTTGATTTGGAAGAAAGGAGATGGAAGGCTTCCGCGAGATTTGATCTATTCTCGCAAGCTTACCGATCTTCCTTTTCGAGAATGTGTTGGAGAAGCCAACTCTTTTTTCCGAGAATTTTATTCTGGTCAAGCCTTATCGCTTCGTCATGTTGAAGGCCGAGAACATACTGCTCAAGTTTCTTATGAAAACCGCAAAAAACGCGAAGATCTTTTTCGTGAAGGAAAACTACAGTGTCTCTTTTGCTCACCTACCATGGAGTTAGGAATTGACATCTCCGATCTCCAGCTGGTTCATTTGCGCAATATTCCACCTACCCCTGCCAATTATGCCCAGCGAAGTGGACGCGCTGGTCGGACCGGAGATCCTGCTCTGGTAATGAGTTATTGTCAAGCAGGAAGTGCCCATGATCAGTATTATTTCCACAAACGCACCGAAATGGTTTCGGGAACGGTCAGACCTCCCCGGATTGATTTAGAAAACCAGGATATGGTGATCGCCCACCTTCACTCCATTTGGTTGGCTCGGACCGGAGTCGATTTAAAAGAATCGATTGATGACATCTTGGAAATCAGATTATCTGATTATCCCTTAAAAGAATCAATTCAAGGAGCAATTCAGCTGAATGAGAAAAAAATAAAGGAATGTATTCAGGAAGCTCGGCAGGTTTTAAACACCTGTATGGTATCGAGGGAAGTTGACCAAGTATTCACCGATGAATGGATTACAAATATCATCATGAATGCAGCTAAAGATTTCGACCAAGCCTTTAACCGCTTCCGCGAACTCTATCGAACTGCCGATCAGCAATGGGTGAATGCCAACCACGTCCTCCGCTTTCAACGGCGAGATAGGGCGAAGATCGAAGAAGCCCAACGATTAGTCAAAGAAGCTGAAAGACAAATAGATTTCTTACTCAATCAGGGAACCAGCCGTGAAGAGTCGGATTTTTATCCCTACCGTTATTTGGCCAGTGAAGGGTTCCTCCCTGGCTATAATTTTCCCAGATTACCGGTTCGAGCTTTCATTGATCGGGGTGAAGGTGAATATATTTCCCGACCACGCTTCTTGGCTGTTTCAGAATTTGGTCCTTATAATCTGATTTATCATGAAGGGTCAAGATTTAAAGTTGATAAGTTGTTCTTGCCTCCTCACAAGGCATTGGAATCAAGAAAGAAACGGGTTCTGCTCTGTCGGATTTGCGGATACTTTCACGATAATGAGGAAATGGATTGCTGTCTATCCTGTGGCAACCCCTTAGATGGAAACAGCAGTGAACTGGTTCCACTCCTGGAAATGTCGAATGTCAGAGCCAGGAAAGGAGACCGCATAACCTGCGATGACGAAGAGCGAATTCGCTTTGGCTATCACATCACCACCCATTATCAGTTTGCTCCACCAACTCCAACCGGGAAAAGCCGGATACAAAGAGCCGATCTCTATTCTTCAAATAAATCCTCTCTTTTTACTCTTACCTATGCGCCTTCGGCCACTCTCTATCGGATTAATCGAGGTTGGAGAAAGAGTAAGCAACCTGGTTTTCTCATTGACCTGGAAAGCGGGGAATGGAGAAGAGATCAGGTCCAACCCAATCATCGTTCTGATGATTCTAAATTGGATGTGGTCAATCCCTATGTTTGGGATACGTCAAATATTCTTTTGATTTCTTGTCAGAATGAAAGCATCCCCTGGAACGAAGAATTCCAGGCTTCCTTCCAGTATGCTCTCCAGCGGGGGATGGAAGAAGTCTTTCAGATTGAAGAGTCGGAAATCGCTTCCGAGCGTGTTGGCAGTGGCAAAAATCGTTCCTTGCTTTTCTGGGAAGCCTCAGAGGGTGGTGCCGGCGTTCTCCGTCGTCTGGTTGAAGAGCGAGATTGTATGGCTGAAATAGCGAGTTCAGCTCGAAGTCGGATCCATTTTGATGAGAACAAAAAAGACTTAAAACCAAGTTGTGTTCAAGCCTGTTATGAATGCCTTTTATCCTATTCCAATCAAAGGGATTATGCCATTCTTAACCGGCATTTGATTGTTGATATTCTTGCTGAATTGTCTAACGGGATGACTCTTTCTCGGTCGGATTCCCGAAGCTATGAACAACATTACCAATATCTCCGGAGTCTTACCGATTCTCGATCGGATTTGGAACGGCATTTTCTCGATTTTCTTTACCAGACCAAACGTCGTTTGCCTGATGACGCTCAAAAGAAGATTGTTGAATACAACGCTATTCCCGACTTTTTCTACGAACCAAATATTTGTGTTTTTTGTGATGGGTCGGTACATAATAACCCTGATCAGCAAAAATTAGATCAAGTTATCAGAAATACCTTACGAGATTATGGGTATCGGATTATCGTCATCCGCTACGATCGAGACCTATCTCAGCAAATCGAAGAAAATCAAGATATTTTTGAAGAGGGGAAATAAAATACCTATTTCAGTTCTAATATTCCATTTCCAAATTATTTTTCATTTAATTTCTTACTAATCCTGATCTTTTTGCTCCTTCTCCCTTGATGGGAGAAGGGTGGGATGAGGGTGAGAACCAGGATTCTGATCCAAGTTTGATGCTATTCAAATTAATCTTGTTGAAATTCCAAGTATCCCCCTCACTCTGACCCTCTCCCACCAGTGGAGAGGGAAACAAGAAAAATTTTTTCTTCAAAAAGAGTGAGGAAAAAATGGGAGAGATGAGAAAGATCAATTTTATTAATTTAGGAGGGAAAAAAATTGGAAGAAATAGCAGTTGGCTCTATTGTCCGTTGCCGGGAAAGAGAATGGATCATCCTCCCCTCGGATGATCGAGACATCGTTCACCTCCGGCCCCTTACCGGAAGCGAAAACGAAATTTGTGGCATCTACAAGCCCCTTACCCGGTTAGGAATCGATCGTATCGAACCCGCTCAATTCCCTTTGCCCGATCCCGAACAAGTTGGGAACGCGGTTGGAACCAATCTATTATTTAATGCCTCCCGCCTTATCCTGCGCGATGGTGCCGGACCCTTTCGTTCTCTGGGAAGGATATCAGTACGACCCCGTCCTTATCAATTTGTACCGCTATTAATGGCTCTGAAGCTCGATCCAGTAAGATTATTGATTGCCGACGATGTCGGAGTAGGCAAAACCATCGAAGCTTTACTCATCGTCCGGGAGCTCTTAGACCGGGGCGAGATCAATCGACTCTGCGTTCTGTGTCCCCCGTATCTCTGTGATCAATGGCAACAGGAACTCGCTGAAAAATTCCACATTGAAGCAGTGGTAGTCCGTTCCGGAACCATTGCCCAACTGGAACGCAATCTTCCCGCCACTCAGAGCGTCTTCGGATATTACCCTTTTATTGTAGTCAGCATCGACTATGCCAAAATGGATACCCACCGAGCCAATTTTCTTCAACATTGTCCGGAGTGCGTGATTGTCGATGAAGTTCATGGAGCTGCTCTGCCATCATCCGGAGCTCGTGGACAACAGCAACGTCATGAACTCTTAAGAAAATTAGTTGAAAAAGATGATCGCCACTTCCTGCTCCTCAGTGCCACACCCCATAGCGGTGTGGAATCCTCCTTTCTTTCCTTATTAGGCTTACTTCACCCTCAATTTGAACAATATGATCTCACTCACTTGACTGAAAGTCAGCGAGACGCCTTGGCCAGGCAATTTGTCCAGCGGAGGAGAGTTGATATTCAGAAATGGATTGATGAAGAAACTCCTTTTCCCGAACGAGAACCCCAGGATGAAAGCTACCAGCTCTCGCCAGCTTATAAAAACTTATTCAATGAGGTCTATGCCTTTAGCCGTCAACTGATTCACACTGGAGAAACCTTGACTGGCTGGAAGCAAAGGATACGCTATTGGACAGCCTTAGCTCTCCTGCGCTGTGTTATGTCTAGTCCAGCTTCAGCGGTAGCAGCTTTGGAAAAGCGAAGAGGCAGTGACTATTTTGAAGAGGATTTTTTTACTGAAAGTGTTTCTCCTTATGTTTATGATCCCACTGAAACCGAAATCAGCGATGTCCAACCGGCTCATATTGTCGAGGCAGGCGAAAAAGATCTGAGCAGTACTGAGCAGAAAACCCTCAGAGCTTTTTCTAAAAAAGCCCAGGAAATTCTTGGAACCGATCAAGACACCAAGCTCCTGAAGTGTATCAAAGTGGTTGGTTCTCTTCTCCAGGAAGGATTTCGGCCGTTAATCTGGTGTCGCTATATCGCCACCAGCGAATATCTTGCCAACCAAATCAACCAACAGCTGCAAAAGAAATTTCCCAATTTACGAGTGGTATCGGTTAATGGAACCTTAACCGACGAAGAACGTCGTGCCCGAATCCTGGAATTAGCGAAATTCCCTAACCGAGTATGTGTTGCCACCGATTGCCTCTCAGAAGGGATCAACCTCCAGGAATGGTTTGACGCCGTGGTTCATTACGACCTCCCCTGGAATCCCAATCGTTTGGAACAGCGGGATGGACGGGTGGATCGGTTTGGCCAACGAGCCAAAAAAGTCAAATCGATCCTCATCTATGGATCAGATAACCCTATTGAACTGGCAGTGCTGGACGTATTGCTCCGAAAAGCCCGGCAAATTCATAAGACCTTAGGAATCACCGTGCCGGTTCCGGTAGAAGAAGATACCGTCATGAAAGCGATCTTAGAAAACCTCTTTTTCCGTCAAAAAAGAGTTGAGCAACTGTCTCTCTTTGAAGATCCCCTGGTTGTTCAATTTCAACGCCAACTTGACGATGCCGTGAATCGGGAAAAAGAAAGCCGGACCCGCTTTGCCCAGCGTTCCATCAAACCTCAAGACGTCATTCGTGAGCTTGAGGAAACCGATTCGGTGTTGGGTGATCCTCAAACCGTTCGCCAATTCGTGTTGAATGCTTTGCAGAAAATGGAAATACCGGTGAAGCCAAAAGGCGATGATCTTTTTGAAATCTCACGACTGGATCAGCTTCCTCTCCCAATCCGAACTCAGTTTCATTTCAATTCTCGATATCCCTCCAACTTATATTTACCTTCGTCCGAGTCCTTGCTCATTTCATTTTCTCTCCCAACTCCAGAGAATGCGGTTTATCTGGGACGAAATCATCCCTTGGTCAACAGCCTGGCTCAGTATCTTTTTGAAGAAGCCTTTGAAAAAGGAGCCGATGCCCAGGCTGCTCGTTGTGGAGTCATTCGCAGCAATGCAGTATCGAAAAGGACTCATCTCTACCTGCTTCGGCTCCGCTATAGCTTGAATCAACCAGAAGGAAAGTCGCTTTTTGCCGAGGAAGTCGTGCCTTTCGGTTTTCGAGGGAGTCCCCGCA
>DPKX01000251.1 GCA_003542295.1 Candidatus Atribacter hydrocarboniphilus | reverse complement strand
TTCATGTTATGAATAGTAAACGTCATATGATTCTTTCCGTAGAAGATAATGGTATAGGTTTTGGCCCCGAGATTATTGATGAGAATGGTGCTGAACATTTTGGATTGCAAAATTTGCGGGAAAGAGTCAGAATTTTAAAGGGGAAATTTAAAATTGATAGTAAATCTGGAAGCGGAACGAAAATTATGGTGAAGATTCCTTATGAGGAAATTAATTCTAGTTCAACCTTGGAAGGATAAGTGCAATGAAAATACGAATTGCCCTCATAGATGATCATCCAATTTTTATAGCTGGTTTGAAACGGCTTATAGAGAGTACTGACTCCTATGAGGTTAGCTCAATAGCCAATAGTTATAAAGAAGCGTTGGAAAAGATTAACTTCGATAATGTTGATATTGCTTTGGTTGATGTTAATATGCCTGGTGCAAATGGTATTGAATTATTAAAAGCTATCAAGCAAAAGAGCCATAACTGCCGGGTGGTTATGTTAACCATTGAAGAAGATGAGGAAACAATTTATCGAGCAATGAAAGAAGGCGCTCAGGGGTACATTCTTAAACAAGATTCTCCCGAACGACTTTTAAAGAGTATTCAGGCTTGTATAGATGGAGAAATTTTGTTAAGCAATCAGATTTATGCAAAAGTAATCGATAGAATTAGAAAAGTTAGCCCACCTGAAAAAGGACAGTCAATAATTTTTTCCAAATTAACCAAACGGGAAATTGAAATTACCCGGTTGATTGTACAAGGAAGAAGTAACCCTGATATTGCTCAGGCTTTATTTATAAGTGAGAGTACGGTAAAGAATCATATTAGCAATATCCTCCATAAATTGGAAATGAAAGACCGAGTAGAGCTTGCTATTTTAGCGGTTCGTGAGGGTATTGGATATACCTCTTGACATCCTTGCTATAATTCCTATGGTTTCTCAATGGATTTAATAAATCTTCAAGGGTGACCTATCTATGCTAAAATCTGTTCTTTTTGATATAGATGGAACTATTACTGATACCAATCCCATTTTTTTAGACGCAATTATTCAGACACATTTTGAAATGACCGGTCAATTAAAGAATCGTGAGTTTTTTCATTTTTCATTGGGTATTCCAAGCCCAGTTACCATGAGGATTCTTGATATTCCTCAGGAGAAAAGGATGCTTTATATCCAGCGATGGCAAGAACACATCAAGGAAAAAATGCACGAAGTTGTACTTTTTCCAGGGATTGTAACAGTCTTTGAGAGTTTAAAAGAGTGGGGGTTTTCCATGGCCTTGGTTACGTCAAAAGTCCGTTCGGAATTTTCCTTTCAGTTTGATTCATTTGGACTGAATCATTTTTTTCAGGTTGTTATCTGTGCTGATGATGCGCCTCGACCCAAGCCCAATCCAGACCCATTGTTTGAAGCTTGTTCCCATTTAGGAGTAAAACCACTGGAGACAGTTTATGTAGGTGATAGTCGATATGACATCATGGCTGCGAAAGCAGCCGGGATCCCCTTTCTTTTTGCATCTTGGGGTTCGGTCGATCCTAATTCAGTATTGGAACTTCATCCCGAGTTTTACCTTAAAGAACCACTTGAGATTTTAGATGTGGTTCAAAAGAAAATTCAGATTGGGACTCATTTACAATTGAATTCCTAAAATTACTTCAGAATGATGGCGGTGGAAATTTTTCTTTCACCGATAAGATCGGAAGGCCAATTAAGAATTTTCCCTTGGAGATAAAAAGATACCGATCCACCACCATCAAGATTAAGAGCATCAGATATCTGATAGTGCTTTAATTCCTCAACTAGCTCAGGTACCGTTAAACCCGAACTATGGCCAGGACGTCGACCATCGACGGCAAGAAAGAGAATTTTTCCATCTTGGGTTTGTCCAATAACGGCTCGAGGATGTTTATTTTCGACAATTTCTTTGCGAAATTCACCAAAAGGACCTGCTAAACCATTTTGGAAAAGAAGAGGGCCGCTACTGAGTATGTATTCCACTCTCAACCATTTTTCCAAGTCTCCAGTTTCGGGGAGAATAGTCATTTTTACTGATAGAGGAGTTCCAGGATAGAGATTTTGCAACATCCAGCCAGTTACATCACCTTTTCCTTGAAGAATAAATCCACCCTTTGGTATAGAGGTTTCGCCGTTAGTTCGAGATGTAACTTGAATAATTCCATTTAGCACAACAGTTTCAACTCCCTGAGTTCGAGGAGTCTTGCCATTATAACTATCATCGAAAAGAACAACTTCATTCCCCCGATTGGGACGATTAATCCCATGAATAGTGAGTCCTTTTTGGTTGGGAAGAGAAGCGGTAATATTGAGATGAACCATTCCAAAAACCAATTCTTTATCCTGAGTGATTCCAAATGAATACCATCCCTCTTGGGGGTCACTTAAGATCTTTCTATTAATCATCAAAAGGCCAATGGGGTCACCATCTTGACTAAAAAATCCGGCATTAATGGCAAAAAAAGCATTTTTTTGATGGGCGATAATGCTCATTTTTTCCCTTTCGAGTATTTTGTCGTGAGCTAGGACCACTTCGGGAGTATAAGTTGATATATTAGGATCATAGAGTAAAGCTAAAGAAAAAACTGCTCCACCTTCAACCTTTGATTCAGGCGTGCTTACTACATTTTTTTGAGCAACCGGGACACTGGGAAAACCTTGTTTATTGAGTTTGTCTTGAATTGAGGAAATATCTTGAGCGGGGAAAGGACCAACTCGTACCTTAAATAATGATTGTTCTTCAACAATTGAGGTATTATAACCGAGTTCTTTTAAAAAAGTTGAGGTATTTTCAGCACGAAATCTCTCGCTGAAAGCACCAACCTGAAGATATGCAGTTGGTCCTGAGGAAGAAGATGTCGAAGGGAGAGTAATTGGTTCACCAAACCCCCATTTTTTAACCATAAGCATTATTCCTGGTTCTATGATTTTCGAGGATTCATAATAAATATTCCCTTGTGAATAGGTTTTTAATTTTTCCTTTAAAAAAGAGAATTCTTGGGGTGTGAGTGGATCGTGAGGTCGGAAAAGACCTCGAGCATCGCCGGAAAATAAGGGTGGATTGAGTTGAGTGGAGAGAATAACAACCTTTTTCTCGTCTTCATTAAGGTTTTGAATATCCTGGAAAGGGACATATCCGGCATCAAAGTAATCGTACAAATCGTTGTATGAAAGAGCATCAATTATGGTTCGAGCAGCATCAAGACGGGTAACGAATTGAGTATTGGATCGGTTTTGATTAATTACGATTGAAGGTCCTAAGATATTTTTTAGCGAAGTGATGAAATCACTCCATGATAATCTTGATTCTGCAGTCAACCCTGGCAAGCTGACAGCTATAATTAGGAATAAAAGAACAATTAAACGAATGGTTATATTTTTTTTCATATCGCATCCCTATTTATTTATATTCATTTTTTAAAAGAGTTCCCCATAGGGTAACAAATTGAATAAAAAAATTCAAACCAAGCTGTGTTTCAATTTCGAATTAGTACTTTCAGTTTTAAAAATGGGATTAGTGGCCTATATCAGTTTTATTTTTTCTTTTTTATAATGGCAACAGTGATGATAAGAATGGGAGGAGTGATTCAGCTGGTTGGCAAGGGAATAAAAACCACCCCCAAAAAAATATTTCTTGTGGATGACAACAGATTTTTCCTAGAAAGTTTAGTATTCCTCCTTAACCGTCAGAACGATATGGATGTTGTGGGTACACATGATCGGATTCAAGGAGTATTAGAAAGGATTGAAGCAGCTAAACCCGATGTGATCATCCTCGATATGCGACTCCCCGATGGCGATGGGATTGCTTTACTTCAGGAAATCAAATTAAGTTTTGACGTTCCGGTCATTATGCTGACTATGTATGAAGAGCATAAAGAACGGGCGGTCAGAGCCGGGGCATTTGCCTATCTTGTCAAAGGAGAAGGTCTCGACCGTCTGTATCAGTTAATACGAAAAGCTACTGAATCGTTTGTTAATTCTTGAGTTATATATTCTATCTTCTCCCCCACCTTCTAACAAGTTGGTTCTATCTTCTTTTCTTTATACTCATTGTCTTA
>DPKX01000293.1 GCA_003542295.1 Candidatus Atribacter hydrocarboniphilus | reverse complement strand
TAAGAGAGCCAATTCCTTTTGCTCATCCAATGTTATCTTTTTGCCCCAGGAAATGCAATTATGCAAATTATAAGAGTATCTTGTTTTTCCTGGCAATTAAAAAAACCAAAAGAACAAACACCCGCTCTCAATGAAGCACCAAAAGCAGAATTTAAAAAGAGGTACTGCTTGATTTTTTATCTACTAAACCTCTCCTTGAGCCATTTCCGCAGCACCAAGAAGCTTTCGATAGAGATCATAGGAATTATAGGGGTTGGTATAGAAAGAAACCAGATTGAGATTTTGGCTTTCGGTATTGATAATCTGAATCTTATCGCCCTTTTCAATAAAGAGCGCTGATTCACTCTCGATGGGATACTCCTTATCGTTACAAACAAATATCCCCTTTCCCGATACAATAAAGACAATTTCAACTCGATCCCGAAGACGATAATCGGTTTTGCTGAAAGGATAAATAGTCGCTCGAATGAGATTACATCCACACCCTTCATCAACATCTGGCGAAAATATCACTCGGATTTCTCTGCTAAAGGGCTTGGGGACTTGTATTCCATTCAGTTCTTGGCTTTTTTTGATTTTCATATCGGTTGCTCCTTAAATAAATTCCGAATAAAAGCAATAGAATTACTTAATATACGATTAACATCCTCGATCGGTAGGATTTTTTCTGATACTTCAAAAGGGCCCCATTGATTACTTTGGAAAAAATAGGGGATTTCAATAGTGNNAGTGATCGGTATTTTCCGACCCTTTGCCTTAATTATTTTTGCCAACTCGAAAAAGTTGATTTCTCCTTTTCCTATCTCGCCAAACTGGATTGTTCCATCAACAATATATGGATCTTTAAAATGAATGACCTCGACGTAATCAATAGCACTCCTTAAATCTTCGGTTATATCAATATTTCCTTTCTGAGCGTAATAAATATTCCCAGTGTCGTAAGTCATCTTAATATAGGGAGAGGCTATTTCATTAATAATCGGAATCCCTTCAGTACCTCGAGTAATCAAGGTATTGGACATTTCGGTTTCAAGACAAACCAATAAATCCAGTTCTCGTGCTTTCTTTTCAATCCACTGGATATGCTTAATAATTTCTTGTCTTTTTTCAGTTGGACCTTCTCCGGTGGTAATGTATTTCGCTCCAATTTTCTTGGCAAATTCCATTTTTTTGAGAAATAATTCCACATCTTCTTCGATGGATAATTTTACATGCCCACTGAAGGTGAGAGCTTTAAGTTGATCTTGATTCAGTAGCTGAAGAAAATCCTTTGGTTTTTGAAGATCGCTTTCGTTTAAATGAGTAAGGCCATACTTATTGACCACTCCCAAGGGTGTTTTAATATAATCAACTTCAACATACTCAGCACCAAGACCATGCAAATTCCTAAAAACTTGATCAATATCGTATCCTTGATAATTCACTAATCCAACCACTACTGGCCAGTCCATAGAATATCCTTTCATTTAATTAGTTCATCATAAATTTTTCTGATAATGAGTTGGGGAGAATCCTTTTCCATCAATTCTTGGATCGGAAATCCATCTAATTTCTCAGCCAGCTTGGCTAATTTTTTGGTGATATGAATGCTAGTAGAAAATATTTCAATTGGACTACGGTGTCTTGGAGTGACATCTAAAGCAATCCATCCTTGATAATCAATTTTTTTCATCATGTAAAGAAATTCAAGATAGGACAATAAATTCCTACTCCCGGATATGAGGTCCCAGTCCCATTTCCCATCATTATCATTAATATGGACATGAAAAAGTTTATTTTCTCTTGCTAAGATTGTCATGGTTTCAGCCGGATTTTCTCCCGCTTGCAAGGCATGTCCAAAATCCAGAGTCACGCCCAGGTTAGGAACATTAGCTTTGAGACAAACATAAAGAGCATTAAAAGCCGTGCCCACTAAATAATGGGAGAGTGGTTCCTGAAATTTATACTCTATACTTATTTTCACATCGGGATAGGATTGGGCTACTTCTTTTAATCCATCAATAAGATATTGCCAGCTTCTTTCGTAATTAACTTCAAAGTGATAGTCATAACCGTCTTGAAGAGGGCAAACAGTGACTAAATTTGCACCCAGAAAACGAGACATTTCAGCTCCTTGAGCAATATAATCAAAGGCTTTCTTTCGTGTCTCTACCGAAAGCGCAGTAAGAGATCGTTGATTCCAGATCTTCTCACCTTTAATATCAACGTTAACCGCTGCTCCAATTAATCCATTTTTTTCAAGCTGAGTTTTGGTCTGGTATTTATCTTTAAAATCATAAGGATAGATCAGTTCAACTCCTTGATTTCCTTCCACCTGGCTGATTAAGCTCAACTTTTCTTCTAAGATTTTTGCCTCGTGATAAAATTTAAACCGATCTTTGAGTTGTCCAAAAAAACCTGTAATTGCTGCAAATTGTAATGTCATGATTAAACCCCCTCTAATATTCAGTTCAGAAAAAATTTCCCGACTATTCTTCTTTTCCGCTACTTTGAATATAAGCTAAAGTAATTTCGATATGTTTTCTCATTGCTTTTTCGGCTTCTTGAGGTTGCTTTTTACGAAATGCTTCCAATACTTGGAGATGTTCATAATAGGTTTCCTGGGGTGGACGGATAAGCCCTTTGATGAGAAACCTGGAAATTAAACCGGATCGAATGGTAAAGTCTTTTAAGTCTCGATTGGGACAGATTTCTGAGATATAGGTGTGAAATTTGTTGTCTAAACGACGATATTCTTTTTCATCCATGGTTTTAAATGCCGTTGTAAAACTCTTTTCTAAACCTTCAACCGCTTCATCAGTAATAACTTGACAGGCATACCGAGTAGCTAAGGGTTCAATGCATAATCGTATTTCAAATATTGTCACCAATTCTTCTCGAGACAGATCACGAACACACATCACTTTGGTTCGAGGATTAATAGTTAACAATCCTTCTGTTTCAAGAATTCTTAAAGCATGCATAACCGGAGTCCGACTAATACCCAATTTTTGGGCGATCTGTTCTTGAACCAATTTTTCGCTCGGCTTTAAACTCCCCTCCATGATCATTTCCTTAATGATGGTAT
>DPKX01000089.1 GCA_003542295.1 Candidatus Atribacter hydrocarboniphilus | reverse complement strand
GGCAGATGTTGTCTTTAATGGCTATGGGAATACCATAGAGAGGAGGAAATTCAGCTTCTCCGAATTTTTTTTCTTCCAACTCCCGAGCACGTTGCATAGCACCCTTGTCATCAACGGTTAGAAAAGCTCGGAGTGAAGGATCGAGAAGATGTATACGATCTAGAAAAAGCTGGGTTATTTCTGTCGGAGAAATTTCTTTATTTTTATAGGCATTTTGATAATCTTCTATAGTAAAATTTTTGATCGTATCGATGTTCATTTTATTCCTCCTGTTTGTCAACCACTTTTGGCACAATAAAATACTGATCGATGACGTCTGGTGCCTGGGAAAATAGTTCTTCCTTTGCCATCCATTCCCGAGGCTCGTCGGGATTAGATGGTGGTTGGCTCCAGGAGATATGTGATGTGGGTGAGACCTCCTTGAGATCAAGACGATTTAATTTGTCAAAGTGAGAAAGGATGTTGTTGATTTCTATAAAAAACTGTTCCAAATCGATATCGGGAATGGACAGCTTAGCAAGAGCAACGACTTTTTTTATTTCCGACAATGAAATTGTCTCTGGCAATCGACCCACTCCTTTCCTGCGGGGGTATGGTATATTCTATTATCATTATTTGCATTCAGCTCATTGACTGAGTAGCTATTGTTTTACAATACCATACTATTATAGCGAAAAGCTTTCCTCTTTTCAAAAATCCGATTGAATTTTCTCCTCGAACTCTGATTCAGTTAAAAGAGGAATGTTCTTTTTTATCGCTTGTTCCCGTTTTGAACCCGGTTTTTCTCCCACTATTAGATAATTCACCTGAGAAGAAATGGCTTTAACAACTTTTCCCCCTCGGGAAACCACCAGGTCCTCGGCTTCCTTACGAGAAAAATGGCTGAGAGTTCCGGTAAAAAGAAAAGTTTTTCCCTGAAAAAATTCTTGGGGTTTTACCGATTTTTCCTTTTTTTTCTGGATAGGATGAACACCGAGAGCTTTTAATTCCTTGAGCAAATTAAGGTTTTCAGAAATAGAAAAGAAGTTGAGTATCGATCGAGAAACTGTAGGCCCGATTCCATCTATGATTAGAAATTGTTCCTCTGACGCTTCAATAATCTGATCTAATGAGGAGAAATGATTGGTGAGAATCTGGGCAACATGAGAGCCAACAAAAGGAATTCCCAGAGCATAGACGAAACGAGCTAATTCTCTCGTTTTAGACTGACCAATGGCTTTAATCAGGTTTTCTGCTGATTTCGGTCCCATTCGTTCCAAATCAATTAATTCCTCGATTTTCAAGCGATAGAGATCGGAAATGGTTTGAACTAAACCGGTCTCAATAAGTTGGCTGACTAATTTTTCCCCCAGTCCTTCAATATCCATCGCATCCCGAGAAGCCCAGTGAATAATTTTCTCCTTCCGCTGAGCCGGACAGTTTATATTGACGCATTTCCAAGCGGCCTCTCCGATTTCTCTTTTCACTGGAGCATGACATGCTGGACAGGTTGAGGGCATTTGAAAAATAATTTCCGAACCGGTTCTTTGTTCTGAAATAACCCGGACCACTTCGGGGATGACGTCTCCGGCTCGACCGACCAAAACCCAATCGCCTATCCGGATATCTTTCCTCTTTAATTCGTCTTCATTATGAAGAGTAGCTCGCTTTACGGTTACTCCCCCGATATTAACCGGTTCTAATACGGCAACCGGAGTAAGTGTTCCCGTCCGTCCTACATTTACTTCGATGTTGAGGATTCTGGTCATCTCAGTTGTTGCTTCGAACTTGTAGGCGATAGCCCAACGGGGACTCTTACTGGTCGATCCTAAACGACTCCGATCGGATAGGGAATTAAGTTTAATGACTAACCCATCGATTTCATATTCTAATTGTTTTCGTTCCTTTTCCCACTTACGATGGATATCAATGGCTTCATCTATGGAGGATACCAACTGAATGTGGGGGTTAACCATGAATCCCAATTCTTTTAAATAGGTTAGAAGTTCCCAGTGGGTGATGGGAGAAAAGCTACTTTCAATCAAAGTTGCTCCATAGACAAACAAATGGAGCTCTCGAGTGGCTGTCATCCGCGGATCAAGTTGACGAAGCGAACCAGCAGCGGCATTACGAGGGTTGGCAAAGGGAGGTTCATTTTTAGCAATTCTTTCTTGGTTGAGACGATTAAAAGCGTTTTTCCCCATAAATATTTCGCCCTGGACCTCAATGACCTGGGGAATTTTGTCACCCAATAAGCGCAGTGGAATGGTTTTAATGGTCCGAATATTCGGAGTCACATCTTCACCAATAGTTCCGTCTCCCCGGGTAGCTCCATGAGTAAGAATCCCTTCTTCATATCTGAGGTTGATTGCCAAACCATCAATTTTTAATTCAACTACATATTCAACTTGGTTTTGATTGAGAAGTCTTTGCAGCCGTTGATCGAATTCGCGAATATCATCTTCTTCAACCGCATTATTAAGACTTAGGAGAGGTAGAAAATGCCGGAAAGGTGGGAAACCATCCTGAGGTTTACCGGCGACCCGCTGTGTGGGCGAGTCGGCGGTTAAATATTCAGGATAGCTCTTTTCCAATTCCTGTAGCTTTCTCATTAAGGCATCATATTCATTGTCAGTTACCGTTGGTTGATTGAGAACGTAATACCGATAGTCGTGTTGACGAATAATTTCTCTTAGCTTTTCGATTTCTTGACGGATTTTGTCTCTTTCCATGCCAAAGAAACCGCCTTTTTAAAAGATTTCTTTCCGAACAATAGTAGAGCTTCGATCTTGGCCAACCGAGAGAATTGCCACCGGGATTTCTATAAAATCTTCAATAAATTCAATATAATCGCGGGCAGCCCGGGGAAGGTCATTATAGAATTGGATTTTTGAGATATCACTCTCCCATCCCTCCAATTCCTGGTAAACTGGTTGAGCGGTTTTCCAGTCGAAAGGATGATTGGAAAGTTCCGAAGAAATGCGATTTCCCGTATGGTAATGAGTACAAAATTGAATTTTCGAAAAACCGCCTAAGACGTCGAGTTTGGTTATAACCAAAGAGGTCAGGGCATTAATCCGAGCCGCATACTTCAGCACCACTCCATCCAACCAACCACAACGTCTTGGTCGGCCGGTAGTGGACCCATACTCTCCCCCACGTTCTCGTAAAGTTTCACCGATATGATCGAGACATTCAGTTGGGAAGGGTCCCTCCCCGACTCGGGAGGTATAGGCTTTGCAGATTCCAACCGATTGGATGTGAGAAAGGGGACCTAAGCTGGCTCCCAGTAAAGATCCGGCAGCTATTGGGTGGGAAGAAGTAACATAGGGATAGGTTCCATGATCCAGATCCAGCATGGTACCCTGGGCTCCTTCAACGATTAGATTCTGATGGGAAGTAAGAGCGTCGTGAATAATAGGAAGGGAATTAACGATATACGGTTTTAATAGCTCAGAGTATTTTTCAAATTGTTCATTAATACTTTTAAAAGAAAGTGGAGGTTTTTGAAATACCTTTTCCAGAATAATATTCTTATAATTTAAAACCAGTTGGAGCTTTTCTTTAAAGGTATCCAGGTTTAAAAGGTCGACAGCCCGGATTCCCCATCGGGCAACTTTATCCTCATAAGCAGGGCCAATTCCTCGACCGGTCGTTCCGATTCGAGAACCCTGACGAAAAGATTCCTGGAGTTGATCGAATAAACGATGATAAGGCATAACCAGGTGAGC
>DPKX01000172.1 GCA_003542295.1 Candidatus Atribacter hydrocarboniphilus | reverse complement strand
ATTAGAGATACTTGGTCGGGAGCTAAACGCTCTAATAAGAACCCAAGTCGCTTGAAAACCGCTCCATTGTTTAATCGTATGGCATATTCAATTAAAAGCTTTAAATTGCGATATTCCGAATTGAAGTAATTGCTCAACATATCTACAACAGAACGTATGCCACCGCCCAATTGAGGATTATCAAGCATATCAAGTATAGTGCGGGAAGGATCGGATACAGATAATTTAATTTGTCCTCTCCAGACTGATTTTGTTCCGAAAAATGTTTTTTCAGAGATAGTTTTCAGAGAAAAAGGTGTTCCTTTGATGTTGGGCGTGCGATTTCTTGGTTTTTTGGTTGTCATAACGATAACCGTACGGAAGGTTTGTTCGGTTAACGACCAGTACTCAGCAGCACTCCATCCTCCAAAGTAACAAGGAGAATAGAGCCGATCAGCGATAATCCAGGGATCTTCCAAAGCAATTTCAATAGTAGGTGATTCAAGAGGTATTGGAACATATAAACCGCGCTTTATACGTGAAAGCCAGCCTTTTTCTGCCCAGCGTGAAAGCAGCTTGGCGGTTTTAACATTAGAAGTGTTTAATATGGCCGAGGCTTCTTGTACTGAGATTGTTCCCTTTGTTTTCCTCAGCAAAGCAGCTAATTTTTTTCTGTCTTCTTTTCCCAATCCAGAAATTGATTCCATAATATATCCTATGTGTATTATTTCCTTTATACTATGAATTATAACATACATAGTGTATTTAAACAGTAGTATACTAAAAATGTAATAATTCACATTATAATAGAATTATTACATATTATATGTATTATGTTTATAAACTTCGGGGATATCTGTACGTCTGTCCAATCCATAAAAATCCATGGGGTCAGGTCTTGATTCTTGAATTTTTAAATAAGCCGTGGGATTGAGATAATGGGAAAATAAAGAAAAGGATGAGATCCTCACGAGGGAAAGCCCTGCTCAGGATGACAGAAATGAAAAGCCATAGGCTGCGATCCTGTTGCAGTTTACAGGATAGACCTTCATGCTGCTTCGCAGCACCAGGTAGCAATGAAAACGAGAATGGGTATATAAGTAGATCTCGAAAAAGAATAATGCGATTGACATTCAGATGGCATGGAACCAAATAGAAAGAAATTTTAGTTTAAATATCATTTACGAATAGCTGATAATAGTCATTGAGAATGGTGAATACGGAATATGGGAACGGTTGGACAAAAGTTTGGGAAATACGTTAGGTATATCTTTGAATTGTTACACACTGAAAGGCATCAATGAAATTGAATACTGAATTAATGGATTGGAAAAGTGCATTTTTCAGGAGCTATCCGAACGGGTGATCGAATAACGGACCGAGTCAGGGAAGCGGAGAGGGGGGAATCTGTTATCGGCTAATAACCTGCTGACCTGCGGTGACTGGTACAGGTTGTGATGGACAAAGGAGGTCACACGACCGAATTGACCCGAACTATATTCGGTAGAAGACGAAGCAGACAGCGGGACAGCCGGACAGCCGGATTTGTCGCCTACGGAATTGATCAGGAAGGACACCCATATCATTGGAGGTCATCCCAAAACACGACCGATTGGCGCCGAATAGCTCGAGAAGAAGCAGTAATCTTTAAAATAGAACCAGGAGGTATTTAATTTATGGGGAAATTTAACACAATTCACCGTTTTTCAATCATTTTATTTGTTATGATATCGATTGTACTGCTGGTTATTGGACCTGCCTGGGCTGGAGAACAGGACCCTTACCAATCGGCCATCATCACCGCTCGGACTGAAGTGTGGCGGAGTATCAATTCCGGAATTTCCGGTAGTGCCACAGTAGCGATTATGGATGATAGCCAGCTGGTTTATGCGGAAGGCTTCGGCATGGCCGACCGGGCTGAGAGCATTCCAGTCGATGCCGAGACTATTTTCAATATTGGGTCGATCAGTAAGCTGTTCTGTGCAACCGCGGTCATGCTTTTGGTGGATGATGGACTGGTGGAACTCGATAACCCAGTTATTCAATATATCCCGGAATTCACTATGGTGGATGACCGGTACCGCAATATTACCGTACGGATGTTGCTGTGAGTTCTGTGCTCATCAAAGATCTTCCCGGATATGTGGTTTTCCAGAGGGTTAAGCGGACCCTGTCCCCACAGTATGCCGGTATCCCGGTCGGCGCCGTTCGGGACCAAACCGATTTAACTCTGTTTGAGGATAACGAACACACTTGGGCAAGAGTGTTCGTTATCTTTACAGTTCCGTCGAAACCGCTCTCCCGCTGGACGCCGGGGAAAACGAGGTAACTATTGGCAGTCTCAAATACAGCGAGTGGCTATCGGCACCGGAAGAGTGCATTGTTAGCATCCAGAAGCCCGATCAGGGCAGGGTATTTATCTTTTCTCCTAAAGGTTCCGTTCTTTATGACAGCTTGTTTGATAGTGGCGAAGCCTATGTGCCGTCCGGTGGTTTCATTAAGCTGATCGGATATGCTGGTGACGTGTTCAGGGTGACCAGTGATCAGTATCCGGTGGACGGTGATCAATGAGCGGTGATGAATAATTGGTAAACTAATTAAACAAATAGGTCATGCACGGCTCGGTGGTGGGTTTTTCGAAACAGAGTAATTGCCGGTAATAAATAATCTAACCTCCGCACGAGCGCGTAGGTTGTGAACTATCATAACCTAAATTGCCTGACGTTCTGATCAAGACCAGATGACCAACCGGCTGAATATTTTCGAGATATATAAACAGAAGGTGTCAACTTCCGGGGCGCGGTGTGTGTCGCCCCGGTCAGGATTTTTGTACGATGCAGTTTCTCCCTTCTGCTTTGGCTTCATACAGAGCTTCATCCACTTTCCTCAACAAATCGTCAATGTTGGATATCTCCTCGCTATACGCTGCCAATCCAATACTTACAGTGAATGTTATTTTCTTACCCTGGTGAAGGGCGATGCTTTCTTCAACATTTTGCCTCAGTCTTTCGGCTAAAAGAGCTCCATTTTTAAGGT
Source organism: Candidatus Atribacter hydrocarboniphilus (assembly GCA_003542295.1). Lineage (GTDB taxonomy): Bacteria > Atribacterota > Atribacteria > Atribacterales > Atribacteraceae > Atribacter > Atribacter hydrocarboniphilus. Next base: position 3,849 of record DPKX01000172.1, on the reverse strand, counting down.
CTGTGTTGGGAAGGATAATTCCAAACTCTTCACCGCCCATGCGTCCCGGTATATCTGAATCACGAAGGCTACTTTTTAATGCTGACGCAAACTGTCTTAAAGCCACATCTCCTGCGGAATGACCCAGCGTATCGTTGATATGCTTGAAGTTATCCAGATCCAGGAACATAACGGAAAAGGGGTGTTTATAGCGTTTTGCACGTTCCATTTCTCGTTCGAGGGATTGCATAAAAACCCTGCGATTTGGAAGGCCAGTCAATTCATCGGTCGTGGCCAGCTCGTGCAACCTCTGGTTGATGGTTTCCAGTTCAGCGGTGCGTTCTTCAATGATGATCCGTTGTTCAAATTCATGCTGTTTCATTTGAAAGGTTAATCTCATAAAAACCAAAACCAAGATGACTGCGATGGAGGAATTCGCAATGTTCCTCGCCATGAGGTAGGTATCAAAGGTTCCAAAAATGGAAGCGAGTATAAAAATCGAATGAGTCGTGGCAAAAAATATGAGTGAGTGTTTCGGGCTTAATAAGATAAACAATCCCACGGCAAAGATTGGCAGCAGGTAGAGTATGAGATCGTTGATATAGTAGAAAAGAGTGGTAAAACCAAATGCCATTACAATCAGAAAGCAGTAAGAGAGAACAAAAGCCATCTGCCAGTGGATCGAATCTTTGAATCCTCTCTTCTTTGCCAGTGCTGCCATTCCCCAGTACAACAGCGAACATCCCATTGCTGATAGGTGAATGAAAAAGAGCACGGGGTATTGGTCGAAGACTAAGTCAAAAAGTAAAAGAACAGCAAAAATCGCAGAAAGAAATTTTATTATCATCCCAACATGAAAGTAATTTATTGCCCACACTTCCTTGACAAAACGATCGTGATCGCGGTGTGTTGGACTCTTCTTTTCATGATTGGTATTCAGTTGGTCATGATTTTTTGTGTACACAGTAATACGTTGTTCCTCCGGTCTCTCTGTCGAATTAATGGAACAAAACCCCCGACAATCGTTAGCTTCGAGTCCTTTTCCAAGACGGTCTTCTCGAGACAGATTTCCCATTTCGAGACAGAAAAAAAGACTTAATTTTACTTTATTATAACACTCAATTTTTCCTTTATAAACCTGAAGGCTTTTTTAACGGTGGTAAATCCATGGGGCCAGGTCTTGATTCTTGAGTTGTGTTACAAGAAATCAAAACCCAGCCGATACCTTGATAGTTGGATTTTACCTTGAATATCGGCTGGTTTTTGATTAAAGCTTTCCAGGATTAAACTTTATCATTTTAAAAAAAGCTGGTTTTGCTTTTTTTCTCGGTTTAATTTATTCCAGCCCCATAAACTCAAAGGGTTTGGTTTCTACAAACAATTGAGCGGTATCTCCAGCATAAAAGTGTTCCGGAGAGATAACCAGTTTCTGAACTGGCGCCGAAGGCGAGAAATCGATCTTATCTAGTTGAACCCAGAAAAGATTGGGAGTCAAAGTGGATTCGAAATAATATACTTTGTTTTTATGATCGATGACGGTTCTCCAACGGGTAGTAGAGATGTTCGGTTTCTCAGGAGTACTGATACCAAAGGGTACCGAAACATTCCGGATGACACTAAATACCGAGGCTACAGCTATCTGAATATCGGCGGTTTTAGGAATGGCATTGATGTAAAACCAAGCCCGGGCAAATCGATCGGCTGCCCGACTAGTACCTGGGAGTACAACCATTCCACCGATTTCCTTCCAATACTCATTCAAAGCGAGCTGCTGTTGGTAAGTCGGTGAATTGGTCATGACCAGATACGACGAATCATGGTGAATTACCAGTTCACCGTCTACGTATTCAAAGATAGCGCTATCGCCTAAGGAATCGGATACAGCCAGATGAACCGTTGCTAAATTATCACGTCCCGGCATATCGGCAGTAATCAGAACAAATTCTTCTCTGGACAAAGCTTCCACGGCTTCTTTAACGGTAGCAAAGGAATCCAAGACATACTGAGCCCATAAAGCTAAGCTTAAACCCGGTTTTTGACCATCCCACTTAGGATATACTGATTCGGCTAACCACAGCACGTTGGTCACTAAGCCTTCCTCATTCATACCATCAGCTGTAGACATATCATAGGCAGAGGCGATGACACTCCCATACTTGGAAGTCCATTTATAAGAATTTGGTCCCACTCTTCCTTCCCGTTCCATTCCTCTGGGAAATATCCAGAGATTGGTTCCAATGTCTTCGGTCCAATCCATAGTCCGGCCGGTAATTACCGTTCCTTCCAGTCCATGGTAGAGCACTCTGCTACAGGCATTAGCTGAGGGATTGGCTAATAATAAAACTATAAAGATGAATATGACTAATGAAAACAACCGACTTTTACTTTTCATGACAGCCTCCTAATAAATTTGTGATTAGTGAGGAATGAAAGGTGGATGTTACAATTATACCCCAATTCTCACTTTCTTCCTTTTGATTCCTAACTTTTTTAAAAGATAGGATTTTCACGTCGCACAATATGCTCCTTAGAATAACAAATTAGGCAAATGAGATTGCCACGTCGTCCAACCAAAGAACAGTTAAGCTACTTGTAGTGAAGGTTTTAATAAAAGTATTTTTAATCATCATCTGGTGCCACAACATGGCATGAGGATCTATCCAGGAATCAACGAAATTTCATTAATGTTCTTAAATTAAATCATTTATAAGTTTGATAAAGAAAAACCAGCTTTTCAATATTAATTTTTAATCAAGAAAGACCGATATATTATACAATAACAAGATACAACAGGAGGATCCCAAGTTGAAGAAATTTATGGTGGTAATGATTGTTATTTGTACGCTGTATTTATTAACAGTCAACTTGCTGGCAGATGAACAGCAGGATAACTTTCAGGCACCGGAGTCAGAAGATTTTAGCAGTCTGATTTGGAGCGAAGCATTTGATAAACTCCATACTAAGTTTTCTCGTGAATATGGGTTTACGGACTGGAAGAAAATTGACTGGTCGGCTCTTTATAACCAATTTAAACCTCGGATTGACCAGGCTCAGGAATCCAATGATTTTACGGCTTATTACCTTGCCTTGAAGGAATATGTACATTCTATTCCCGATGGGCATGTTCATATAAATTCTCTACCAGATATCGATAATCAATATATCGGCGGTGGCTTCGGATTTTCGGTTGTAAAATTGTCAAACGGTAAGTTGGTAGTAATTTGGGTAGATGAAAAGAGCAATGCATATACCCAAGGGATACGACCGGGTGCCGAATTGATTGATTGGAACGGCCGCCCGGTTCAGGAGGTTTTAGATGAGGTGTCAACCATTTTTTATAACAATACGGCTACTGAGGAAGATCTTATAAACCAGAAGGTAGGTTATCTCGTCCGAGCGCCAATTGACACCAAACTATCTCTCTCGTTCAAAAATACCAAAGGTGAAATAATCAAGGCATCGCTGGTTGCTTTTAACGATAAAGGAGCATCCTTAAAAAAAACTTACCCCACAACAATTCTTTCTGATGGATTAAGAGATTTGATCCTAGAGGTTAAAGATCCTCAAGATCCGCCAGAATCGATGGTTGAGAAGAAAATACTGGATGGGGACATCGGTTATTTAAAAATTTGGGGTTTACTCGATGCTGATTTAATGGATACAGGTGAAATTCCATCAACACTGGGTTTATTTAAGACAGCTATTGAGGAATTTAATCAAAAGAAGGTGAAAGGTCTGATTGTAGATATCCGAAATAATGTGGGTGGTTTAGATTCGATGGTAGCCGATATGTTAGCCTCATTTTATACCGAAAAAACTCTTTATGAATACCAAAATTGCTATAATGTTCTCTCCGATTTCTGGGAAATA
>DPKX01000001.1 GCA_003542295.1 Candidatus Atribacter hydrocarboniphilus | reverse complement strand
CATTCCTCCTTGGTTTCTTGAACAAATTCTATTGTACAAAACTATTAAACCATGTGATGAACCAAAAATGAATAAGAATTTTTTTAGGAATTTCCAATTTTTTTTAGAGAGTTTAGTTCATAAATTAAATCAAAAAATTGTAAAAGATATATTGCTTTTATTTCATGTTAAAATAAAATCAAATATTATGAGGGCTGAGTAGTAAGGGGTTAAAATGATCATTCTCAATTCTTCATTTTCTCTTTAAGAGAAAATGAATTTTAAGGTATTAAATCAAACCCTCTATAATAGATTTTATATACTGGAAAATTGTTAATTAATTTTAACTTTTTAAAATATTTTATTCTCATCTGGTGCTGTTCGGCAGCATAAAATCTTTTCAAAAAAAAATTCGGGAGGAATTGGTGTGATGACGATATCGAAAAAAGACAAAGAGGTCCTTCGTAAGCTGGCGACTGAATTAGCCGAATATGCCTCATTGCCAATTCACCAGCAAAAAGCTGATATGTGGAAACGTCTCAATGACCTTGAAAAAGTAAAACCAATGATATGGATGAATGAGATCCCCTGGCACGAACTAGGACCTGAAGTCAATTCCATTGAAACCACCAGTGAATTGTGTCGCAGACAAGAGAAGCGAATCCGTCAGCTTATTTATCAATGGAAATATATGCCCGGTGATATGGTTTTAGAACCGGTGATTGTTTGCCCGCTGGTCATTCATGATACTGGATTTGATATTCTCCCTAAATTAAAAAACGCTGAAGGCTATACCGGAATGGCTGATACTATTATGGTTGATGGTGCGTCGCATTTCGATCCGGTTATTGAAAATGAAGAGGATATAGAAAAAATTAAGATGCCGATGGTTGAAGTCGATTGGGAAGAAACCGAACTGAATTATCAACTTCTCCAGGAAGTTTTTGCGGGTATTCTCCCGGTTGAAAAAAGAGGTATCTATGATTTTGAGCTTTTACCCTTGGAGAAAAAAGGAGCCAATGGATGGGAAACCTATGGTGGTTGGTTTGGATTTTGGTTTGCTCCTTGGGATGACTTGGTTCAGTGGTTAGGAGTGGAACAAACTCTTTATGGTTTGACGACCCGACCTAATTTCATTCATAAGGTTATGGAACGCTTGGTTGATGCCTGGCTTTTCCGATTAGACCAGTATGAAAAGCTTAACCTTCTCGCCTTAAATAATGGCCCAAATCGGGTAGGTTCAGGAGGGTATGGATTTAGCAACCAACTCCCACAAGCTGATTTTAACCAGAACCATATACGTACCATTGATTTGTGGGGGAGTTGTGCCGCTCAAATCTTTGCTGCGGTTTCTCCACAAATGCATGAGGAATTTGCCCTTCAACATGAGAAACGTTGGTTAGAAAGGTTTGGCCTAACCTATTATGGTTGCTGTGAACCATTACACAAAAAAATTTCAATCCTGAAGCAGATCCCGAATCTTCGTAAAATTTCCATGAGCCCCTGGGTTGATCTTAACGAAGCTGTTCAAAACGATTGGGAATCAATATGTCCTATCTCTTAAACCAAGTCCGGCTATCTTCGCCGTGGATGTATGGGATCTCGATGAAGGTCGTAGGCAACTGCTTGCTAGTTTAGAAAAAACCAAAGAGTGTTCTGTAGAAGTTATTATGAAAGATATTAGTACTTGTCGGAATCAGCCACAACGTTTATGGGAATGGGCTAAAATGGCTCAGGAAGTGACCGAGGAGTTCGCTTGATGATATTCTCATTTATCCATGAATAAATCTAATGCTACCTGTCGGTAACCGATAAATATGAAAATCAAAAAATAAGGCGTAAAAAATTGCGTTCTACATTTTTTAAATCTTTTGTAGGAACCTGATTCATCAAGCCCGTCAATGGATTTTCAGGATAGACCTTCACACCACCTTGCGACAAAAATTATATATATGATACCTTATCTTGATCCCTTCAATTTCTTCTTTTCATTCCTTAAATTTGCATTAAAATCTATCCATATTGAACAGAACCAGAGAAATCAAAAAGTAATAGTGAGAATATCAAATATAAAAATGATATAAATAATAATAATTAATATAAATATAGTAGTTATGATAAAATAATTACATCTTACTTTCTAATCATCAGTTAGAATGAAAAAGAAATAATTAGAAAGAGCAGTATAATCCGATTTGAAGGTTAAAATTTTGAAATTCATAACTCTTTCAGGTTCTGAAAGCTATTATATTCCATCAGAACAATTTACTAAAATATAAAAATGAGGAGGGTAAAATGTCACTTTCTGAAGCATTGAGACAATTAGCGTCAGCACAACGGATTCAAGCTTATTCCGACTCACCATCCTACACCGGAAGAGTGACCGCACCAATTTACGCTGCAATCGGTCGAGAAATCGAAGTATTAATCAAGGAAAAAGTCTCCAGTATGAAAACTTATATAACGAATACGATACAGCAAGCAGTGCAAGAGGCAGTTCGGGAAGTCGGTCGTGAGGCTATTATTGCTGCTGTTCAATCATTGACAGAAAATGAAAAACAGACTCAACAAAAGGATAAATCAAAACCAAAACCGGTTTAGGAGGTGAAAAATGTCTAGATTTCTGCACACGGCTGATTGGCATTTAGGGATGAAGTATGCCAAATTAGGTTTGAATGCCGAAAAGGCTCGGGAAGTGAGAATTCAAACCGCCAATGCCATAATTGATTATGCTCAAAAGCATAATGTCGATTTTATCATTATTGCTGGGGATTTATTTGATAACAACGATATTGAAAGAGACTTGATCGATACGGTAATTCACATCTTACAAAAGGCTGCGCCAATACCAGTTTATATTTTACCGGGAAACCATGACCCCTTGACCATGGATTCCATCTATGCAGATCCTTCCTGGAAAACCCTTTCTAATACTTTTATTATTAACCAGCCAAAGCCTTTATCCGTTCCAAATATCCCGGTTACCCTCTATCCATGTCCAGTCACTCAGAAACAAACTAAAAAAGACCTCACTGAATGGATTCAAGTGACCGATGATGAGATCTCGGTAGGTATTGCCCATGGGAATCTTCAAATACCAGGGTTTACTGATGATCCCAACTTCCCCATTGATCCCGATAGGGCAGAGAAGTCTGGTTTGGACTATCTTTCTTTAGGAGAATGGCACTCCCTGTTCCCCTTTAAAGGAAAGGACGGGGCCATCCGAACGCTTTACCCTGGAACTCCAGAACCAACCAAATCTGGTGAAAACAACTGCGGAAGAGTGGTTATTGTCGAAATTGAAGCACGCGGTTCCAAGCCTATTCTACAAGAGGTTGAAATCGGAACTCTCCAATGGGAAGAACGATTAATCGAAGTTTCCAGTCTCGATGAGATCAAACGTCTTGAGAAAGAACTCGAGAACATCACCGACCCGGAAAATTGGGTTTTAGACCTTAAACTGAAAGGAATCATAGACCAAGAAGCTTTTAATTATTTGGAAACTATTGAAAACCAATGTGCTAAAAGTTTCCTCTATTTTAAATTTAATAGAGATAAACTGCACATTAATCCCGACTTGACAAAGCTCAAAAACCTGATTCCCAATGGAGTATTGTTTGGTAAAGTTATCGATGCCATCGAAGCGTTTAAAAAATGTCATCCTAGCCTTCAAGAATTCTCTAACCTGAACGCTGAAAATGCCGAAATCATTCTCCAAGAATTAAATGATGCAAATCTTCCTTTGAATCCTTCACCAGAAGCTTTAGAAAGAGCTCTTATGATTCTCTATCAAATGGCAAGAGAGGTGGCAAAGTGATCATTAAGAAAATTTACCTCGAAAATTGGAAAATCTTTAGAAATCCCTTTGAAAGAGAATTTTCCGAAGGCCTGAATATTATTTATGGTCCTAATGAAAGCGGAAAAACCACCTTGATCGATTCAATAAGGACAATCTTTTTTTCCAAACATACCAGTCAATCCGAGAAAATAAAATCATTAATCCCTTGGGGGTCATCATTGTCTCCTGGTGCAACGATTACTTTCTCTCATTTTGATGAACTGTATAGAATCTCCAAAAGATTTATCACATCTCAAGGTCTTTTAGAAAAATTTACCGATGGAAGTTGGGAACGAATTGCCGAAGGCGATAAAGCAGACAACGAAATTATCAAATTAATTGGAGGAAAATTTCCCAGCAGGGGAGATACCAGACCGGAACTATGGGGATTAGGTCAAGCCCTTTGGATGGTTCAGGGACAACCAATAATTGAAAAAGAGCAAAGTTTAAACGAAGAGACTCTATCCTCAATTCAAAAGCTAATCGGTGCCGTTGTTGAAACTGATATCGAAAAAAAACTATTCAATAAAATTTTGGCTCAATTTCTGGATATATATACCGAGAAACGCAGAGATTTTAAAAAAGATTCTAAGATTATTAGTATTAAAGAACGAATCAAAACCTTGGAAAAGGAAAAAGACGAGATTGACCAGAAAAGAATAGAAAAAGAAAATTTAATACGAGACATTGAAGACAAAGAAATCCTTCTTCAAAAAAAGAAACCTGGGCTGGATGCAGCTTTGCAAGAAAAAGATGAATTGAAAAGTAAAATAAGCTTAGCCCATGAACATCGTTTAAACCGAGAAAAATTAAACGAGGAAGTAAAAAGAATATCCTCGGATTATAAAAATTTAACTAATCTAATTGTCGAAATACAAAAAAATGAGAATAATATCAAAGAAATTGAAATAAATAATGAAAAATTAAACCAGGAAAAAAAGCTGAGTGAAGAAGATTTAGAAAAGCTACTGAAAGAAATCGAGACTTTCAAACAAAATTTAGATGACATAACTGGGATTTATGAGCAAAAGGAAACCGAACATCGTTATGCCCTAACCGCTCATACCGCAATTCAGGAGGAAATAGAATTAAAAGAAAAAGAAGAGCGGCTTAAAAAAGTAAACGACTTAGAACGAGAGAAACTGGAAAAAAAGAAAAAATTGGAATCGCTCCAAGCCCCATCACAAAAAGATTTAAATATAATTGAAGACAATCATCAGAAAATCCATGATACCCAAACCAAATTAGATGCGCTTGGGTTAAAAATCAAGGCTATTGCTCAAACTGATATCTCTGGAACAATTCATTTAGATGATAAAATGGTTGAATTCGAAATAAAAAAGGGGAAGAAAAAAGATTGGATCTCTCATGAAGTAGCCAGAATCACGATTGATAAGATCGGAGAAATTGAAATTATGAGTGGGAGCGAAGATGTCAAGGAAATGAAAGAGGAATTAGAAGAATTTGAAATTGAGTTTGAAAAATTAACCGCTCCCTACGAAACCAAAGCGATTGATGAATTGAGAGATCGTTTCCACCAAAAAAATGAATTGGAAAATCTTATTAAAAGACTGGAAAATGAAATAAAAGGACAAACCAAAAATGGAAAAGAAATCTTAATTGGAGAGATTGCCGAACTCAAAAAGAGAATTAAATCCAACTGGAGCAAAATACCAGAGAATTTTGATTTAAAAAAATACGTTGAAAATGAAGACAAGATTCAAGCTAAAGAAATATGTGCTAAAAAAATCAATGAATTAGAAAAAGAGCTTGAAGGGTATAAAGATAAAGAAAAAAATCTAAAAAAAGAGTTGGGCGAGTTGAATAACAAAAAAGATATAGTTCAAAGTAAAATTCGAGATTTAGAAAAAACCCTTCATGGAAATAATGAACGAAAGAGTGTTTTACAAAACAGTTTAGAAAACCTTCAGAAAGATGGATTTACTCTGAAAGAAAGGGAAGAAAAGCTAAATGATATTTCGATAGAACTGGATCGAAAAGAAAGAGCTCTTCAAAAATACACCGAAGAAATTGAAGAGATGGAAAATCAACCGGAAAAAGCCTTTGCTGAGTGCGAAAATAAAATTAAAAGATTAGATCAAGACATTCACCAATTAGAAAAAGACCTGGCCGAGAAAAATGGAAAGTTCAATTCCATGCTGGTTTCTTTAAAAGATACCAACCGGATCGAAGAGGAATTGTTTTTTCTCAAAGAAGAAGAGAAGCGGCTGGAAGTCGAAGCATCAGCTATTGGATTGTTATATGATTTAATACAAGTCTATAGAACCAAATCAATAGAAAGCTTATCTGACCCAGTAAAAAAAATGGTCAATGAAGATTTAAAACGGCTCTTAGGGATTAAATATACGGTGCATTTAGATGAAGGGGTAAAACCTATCTCGGTAGAATCATCCAGCTGGGGAACGGTGATTCCCATCGAAAACCTTTCTTTTGGTACTGAAGAACAGATTTGGTATCTTTTCAGGTTGGCTTTGGGGAGATTGCTCAGTCATGAAGAAAGGCAATTAGTCGTTCTTGACGATCCTCTGACCAATACCGATGCGAGTCGATTGCACCGTGCACTGCAAATCTTAGAAGATGCCTCCAATCAGCTCCAAATTATCGTGGTAACTTGCGATGTCGATAAATATAACTGGCTCTCTAATGTCAACTATATTACTATGGATAGGTGAATGTAGTCTTTTAAATTTATTGTATTATTTTTTAAAATAATGGGGGAATCCATTTATTTCAAATAAGATTTGCAATACAACAAAACATGCTGAAAACCCAAAAATCGAATAACTTGATTAGTGAAATATACTTTTCTAATGTTAATATTATATCTATTATCACATCTGTCCAAAATAGCTTTTTTCTCATTGAAAGGGGAGTCCCAATCGGGTAGATTGGTAATTACAAGTTAACAAAAAAACCCGAAAGGTGGTC
>DPKX01000216.1 GCA_003542295.1 Candidatus Atribacter hydrocarboniphilus | reverse complement strand
CCTTTTTGTTTCTTTCTTGGAACGGAAAGAGCAGCGGTTGCTACAGGCGATCGACAAAATCAACGACCGGTGGGGGCAGGAGGTGGTCCATTTTGGAGCAGTAGGACTGACGCAACCTTGGGCAATGCGTCGGGAAAGGCTTTCTCCCTGCTTTACCACCAACTGGGGAGAGCTTCCGGTGGCTTATGTGTCGTGAGAAACTCCGACTTACTGCCAGCTTTGACAGGCGTTTTTCATTTTTTTGCAGGTGTGGGTGAAATCAAAGAATCCAACGAAGTGGTTTTGAGAATCGATTACTGGAAGGAATTGATTCCCCGATAGAAACATCTTTTTCAAAGCTTGTTCAAAACTCATCGAAATCAGGAGGACTTCCCCAGCCGGTTGAAGTTGATGGAGATCAATCGAGGTTACTGGAGTATATCCTAAAATATTTTTTTCTCCGTCAAGAACTGGAATCAAACTCCATCCCAAGTCTTGGGCGTTTTGAATAGCTGTTTTGATCTCATGTGACGTTGATTCTCTGGTTAGAAAAGGAGCCTCTTTGATCAAGGCTTCTTCAATGGAAAGTAGCCGCAGACTGTTGAAAAATCCATTTGAACCCATAAATTCTTCTACAAAGGGATTAGCCGGAAAAAATAAGAGTTGATTGGGGGTGCCAACCTGAACGATATTTCCAGATTGCATGATGGCAATTTGATCGGAGAGCTTAACGGCCTCCCTTAGGTCATGGGTGACGAAAACAATGGTTTTTTTTAACCTTTTTTGCAACTGCAAGAGTTCATTTTGCAGTTGTTCGCGAGTGATTTCATCTATGGCACCAAAGGGTTCATCCATCAGGATAAGAGGTGGGTCGGCTGCCAATGCTCGGGCAACTCCGATCCTTTGCTGTTGTCCACCACTTAATTCCCGAGGATATCTTTTTAGATGACTTTTATCCAGACCAACTAAAAGAATGAGCTCTTCAGCTCGATGAGCCCAATTTTCTTTGCGTACCCCACGAATTTTTAAAACATAACCAATATTTTCTTCAATGGTGAGGTGAGGAAAAAGCCCAATTTGTTGGATAACGTAACCAATATTCCGCCGGAGCTCAATGGGGTTTAAAATGGCGATATTTTGACCTTGAAGGAAAATTTGCCCGGTAGTTGGCTCAATGAGACGGTTGATCATTTTAAGAATTGTGGTTTTTCCGCAGCCGGAAGGCCCAATCAGGGAAAAAATTTCCCCTGATTGAATCTCTAAATTGATCCCTGCGACTGCGGTTTTATGGTTTGGATATATTTTTGTAATATTTTTGAGTTGTATCATGATTTATTTTTTATCAAAATATTTATTCCAATAGTCCCTGGTTGGCTAAAAACTCCCTGGCTACCATTTGGGGATCTTTCTTTTCTTCGTCAACTTGGTAGTTCATATCAATCATCAGGGTTTCATCAATCAAACCCGCCAATTTTTTCAGAGATTCACCGACTTCGGGATGAATCTCAAGAAGAGCGTTTCTCACTATCGGTGCTGCTAGATACGAGGGAAAAAAGTTTTTGTCGTCCTGAAGAATAACCATGTCGTAGCGCTTCAACAATCCATCAGTTGAAAAAGCATTGATGACATCGACTTCACCAGAAAGGATTGCCGGGTATTTGAGGGCAATGGCCATCTGTCGGGTATTTTTAAAATCGAAACCATAGGTTTGGGCGAGGTTATCAAATCCGTCCTTTCTTTCAAAAAAGTCTGGTTCGGCTCCAAAATTTAATTGGTTGGAGACTTTTGCCAGGTCAGAATAAGTTTTGATATTGAGCTTATCGGCTAAATCAGCTTTTATTGCCAGGGTGAAGGTATCGTTGAATCCAAAAGGCGGAAGCCAATTTAACTGAAATTGTTCTTCGTACTCGGCTTGTACCAGATTAAAAAGCTCTTGAGGGTCGGAAACGATATTTTCCTTTTTAAGAACATCCTGCCAGGCGGTTCCGGTGTATTCGGGATAAATATCAATGTCTCCTCGCAGTATTGCCGGATGGAGGATTGAGGTCGTTCCACCCTCGATATTTTTATATTCAATATCCAGATTCGTATCATGCTGTAAAAGAAGAACCATAATTTCGGTCAGAAGGTATGATTCGGTAAAGGGTTTACTAGCTAAAACTACACGATTGGAGGCATTTCCCTCAGCATTGAAAACCAGACCTCCCATCATAAATAAAACCAGAGTGAAAGTGATCATTCTTAAGAAATTTATTTTCATTAAAACAACCTCCTCATACTTTGATTTTTTGTAACAGTTTCTTTTCAATAAAACCTAAGATTCCATCGGCACCTACTGCCAAAACTGCGACTAAAATGCTCCCGGCAACGGTTAATTGGGTGTTGTAAGTAGTAATACCTCGGAAGATGAGAACTCCTAACCCCCCAGCTCCAATAAAAGCAGCAATGGTGGCAACCGATATAGTCATTACCACGACGGTTCGAAGACCGGCAATGATAACCGGAAGAGCGAGGGGAAGTTCGATATTCCATAAAAGCTGGCTGGGAGTACTACCCATACCGCGAGCCGCTTCGATAATCGACCGATCAACACCAGTTATTCCTACATGGGTATTCCTTACCAAAGGAAGCAAACCATAAATGAAAAGGGCAAAAAGAGTTGGCCGGCTTCCGATTCCCAAAATAGGAATCATAAACCCAAATAAAGCCAAAACTGGAATGGTATAGAGTACACCGGTAATATAGATAATAGGTGTTGCCATTTTAGGATGCCGGCTGATTAAGATGCCGAGCGGTATGCCAACTAAGGCAATAAATAGCACCGCTGTCAAAGAAATACTGATGTGTTGAAGGAGCGTTTCATAGATAAGCGTTTTTCTTTCAACCATCAATCGAAAAACACTCAATATAAAGCTCATGATTTATTTCTCCCCGAAATAGCTAAAAAATGGTTGTAAAAAAGTAAAATTATCTTTTTATAGAATAACAACTTCATTTTGAATTTATTTCTTCCTATTGGTAATAATATTCTTCTTTCCTGTAAACCCATTTGCGGGCTTGATGAATCAAACCTTTAAAAAAAATATTTAAAAGAATGGAGGAGCGCAATTAGTTTGTATCCAAAAGAGTATTTGGAGAAGAATACGCTATAATATGAACTAATCATTGGAACCGAAATTTGAGAATTAAAAATGAGGATTATTTAGCTAATAAAGGAGAGTTGCACATGGAGCAAAGAATATTGGAGAATATACCTTTTAAAGTGGACCGAGGTAACCTATTCGAAACTTATCATATTGAAGAGGGAAGCGACGATTCAAAACGAATAGACCAGTTAATCGCCGAAGCCGAAAAGATTGCCAAGCCGAAAGCAATATATAAACTTTCAACTATTGATGAAAAAACTGAAAATACTGTAATTATAGACCAAACGAAATTTACCAGCCGAGTGCTTCGGGTAAACCTGGACGAAGTACATCGAGCATTTCCTTTTATTGTAACCTGTGGAATGGAGCTTGAAGAATGGTCATTGAAAATAACCGACATGATGGAGCAGTTTTGGGTGGACTCCATTAAAGAGCAAGCTGCCTTGCAGGCTTATCAAACAGTTCAGGGCGAACTTGAAGATCGCTATCGGTTAGAGATGACCTCGACCATGAACCCAGGATCGTTGGAAGATTGGCCGATGAAGGAGCAAGTACCACTTTTTTCGCTGTTTGGAGATCCTAAAAAGCTTATCGGAGTTGAATTAACCGATAGTTTTTTGATGATTCCAATTAAATCAGTTTCCGGAATTATTTTCCCAACCAATAGCAAATTTGAAAGTTGTCAACTTTGTCCCAGAAAAAATTGCCCGGGAAGAAGAGCTCCTTATGATCCCGAGCTGAGTGAATCAAAATACCACTTCAACCATGGTTGATCGAGCTTTGAAATTCATAAAGGAAATCGATGGTGGAATGGATTCCGCGGAAGAAGTCAGTTATAGAAAAATGTTCGTTGGGTGAATGGATTCCGTCATCGGGGCTTCCCCAACCATTCATACAAATCGAATCGGGATTAAGGTATTTTTTAAATAAATTAGCCACTCCTACCGAACCACCGCCTCGAATGAGAACCGGAAAACGACCAAAATGGTTCTTGATGGCTTGGCTAAAAGCAGTAAAGATCGGTTTGTGAGGATCGGTTATAATCGGTTCGATTCCAGGAAGAACCTCAACACGATAATCGATATCGGGAGGAACTATGAATTTGAGATGTTCTAAAAGAAGAGTAGCTGTCTTCAAAGGGGTTTGATTAGGAACCAGACGAAAACTAAATTTTGCGCTACATCGAGCAGGAATAATGGTTTTTGAGCCAGATCCGGTATACCCTCCCCAAATTCCACAGATGTCAAAAGTAGGTCGAACGGTCATACTTTCCAGGGGAGTATAATTCAGTTCCTGCTGAAAAGCACGAATACCCAGCTCTTTTTTTATGTTTTCTTCCTGAAAAGGAAGTTGTGCCAATTGCTCTCGTTCCCAAGGTTCTGGTTCTTG
This sequence comes from Candidatus Atribacter hydrocarboniphilus, assembly GCA_003542295.1. GTDB lineage: Bacteria > Atribacterota > Atribacteria > Atribacterales > Atribacteraceae > Atribacter > Atribacter hydrocarboniphilus. The sequence goes on along the minus strand of DPKX01000216.1, from coordinate 1,135 downwards.
GACATCTTGGTAAAAACCTGGAATGGTGATTTGCCCCTGATCATTTTTGAGCTGGCTGAGAATCTTAATAAGAGAGTTGGCTGGGTTGGGGACCCCACCGCCAAATTGCCCAGAATGCACGTCAAAGACAGGTCCAGCGCAAGTGATTTCAAAGTAAGCCAAACCTCTTAAACCATAAACTAAAGCAGGAATTCCGAGGGCAAATTGGCAAGCATCCATAATAAGAATCGAGTCAGCTTGGAAGAGTTCTCTCTGAGACGATAGCAACTCCTCAAAATGAGCGCTCCCAATTTCTTCTTCTCCCTCAATAACAATTTTATAATTACCAGGAAGTGAGCCGGTTTTTGAATAAATGATTTCCATGGCTTTTAAGAAGGAAAAAAACTGTCCCTTGTCATCATCGGCACCACGAGCATAGATCATATCTCCTTTAACAGTGGGATCGAACGGAGGGGTATGCCATTGTTCTAAGGGATCGACTGGCTGAACATCATAATGGCCATAAATGAGCAACACAGGTTGATTTGGATAAGGGCAATGTTCGGCAAAAACTACCGGTGCTCCTGAAGTGGGGAGAATTCGAGTCTGGAAACCGATATCCTGACAATATTGAACCAACCATTGTGCGGCACGATGAAGATCGCCTTTGTGGTTGGGATTGGCGCTGATAGTTGGCATGCGGAGAAGCTCAAAAAAATGATCGAGAATGGACTGACGATTTTCTTCAATAGTTTGATGGATTGCCGATAAGTTCATTTTTTTCTCTCTTTCGGTTGGTGTGTTAGCGATGCTTTTATTGTAACAGATATTCAGTATGAAAAGACATAGATTTATGTTTCAAAAAAAGACTAAGGGGGAAGGGGGGAAAGGGAAAAAGAAACATGGAAAAAAAATGGGATGGAGGTGATAGACACGATTCTACATGCCATGGCCTGTCGCTACATTAATTAAAATGCGGGCGTGATAAAAACCGAGAGGGAGAAGGGGAGAAAAAAAATTAAAGAATAAAAGAAAAATCAAAAAATGAGATCCTCACGCGGAAAAGTACCGCTCAGGATGACGCCTGTAGCGTCAGATGAGATCCTCACGACTTCGAAAACTAAGTCTCAAGATGACGGATTAAAGAATTCGTTTG
>DPKX01000024.1:2346-5771 GCA_003542295.1 Candidatus Atribacter hydrocarboniphilus | reverse complement strand
CGATTCCTGGGTAAGTATTTTCATCATCATCTGGTGTCACAAAAGTGGCATGAGGGTCTATCCTGAAAATACACGGGCATGATAAATCAAACCCCTTCAGATAATTTTTTAAGACTGGGGGAGCGCAATTTGTTGCAAACAACTACTGGATGAACCAATTTAATTACCGTGTTTGTTTAAATAAGATATAGTAGTAAAAGATATTTCTGAAGAAACTTGGAGCTGTAATAATGCAAAATAATACATTTGTTTTTACTGGAGTCATTATAAAAGAAAATAATGTGTATAGTTCGATTTGTATCGAAATTGATGTCGCTTCTGAAGGATTGACCCAAGAAGAAGCCAAGTCGAACCTCATAGAAGCGGTATCTCTCTATCTTGAATCAGTAATTGAGAATAGTCTATCGGTTTTTCGACCAGTTCCTAAAGATGAAAATCCCCTCTTGAAAAGTCCGGATCAAGTTATCGAAGTCTTTGATATTAAAATATCACTCGATATAAAGGTTCATGTCTGAATTTCTTGCTCTACGTCCCCAGCAACTCATTCGCGCTCTTAAGAAAGCCGGCTTCAGCATTGAAAGAACCAAAGGAAGCCATATTCAGATGAAAAAAGGAAACCTTCTTGTAACTTAACAAAAAGACTATTAGACTCTAAAAAACGACGGCTTTTGGGAAATAAACATTTGATATAATAACTGAAATTTATTATGTATTGGGGTTGTGGCTATGAAGAATGTATATACTGCTATTATAAAAAAAGAAGAGGGTTCGTGGTTAGGATGGATTGAGGAAGTTCCTGGGGTGAATTGCCAGGAAAAAACTTACGAGAATCTGAAAGAGACTTTAGAAATTACGCTGAGGGAGGCTCTGGAAAAGCACCGCTCAGAGTGACGGCGCTATAAACTCGTTTTTGTATTTTCAGTATAGAGAAGAAGATTATTGATGAAGCCAAGTATTGTTGATTGATTTTTAATCTATAGACTAAATAATATAATTTGTTCGAAAAGGAATTTTTAAAATTATAAAANNTTATAAAAGCTTAAAAATGAAAAAGATTACATAATGATTATGGAGAATAAGAATAAACTTTACCTACCATTTAAAAGATTATTTGACTTTGTTGTTTCTTTAATTGGAATTATTGTTTTATCACCTTTTTTTCTTATCATCCCAATTTTAATAAAGCGAGATTCGCCAGGTCCGGTATTCTTTAGACAAAAAAGGATTGGTAGAAATAATAAAGAGTTTATGATTTTTAAATTTCGAACAATGAGAATAGACACTCCAAATGTTGCCAAAGAAATACTGAAGAACTCATCAAATGGAATGGATACCTACATGACCGAAGTTGGTAAAAAATTAAGAAAAAATGCTTTCGATGAGATACCACAATTAATTAATATTCTTAAAGGAGACATGTCTTTAGTTGGTCCACGACCAGCACTATTTAATCAATATGATCTCATTAAAATGAGAACGGAGAAAAACATTCATACAATAAGACCGGGTATGACCGGTTGGGCAATAATAAACGGGGGGGAAGACTTAAGCCTTGATGAAAAGGTAGATGCTGACGAGTATTACCTTAAAAACTTATCATTTGGTTTGGATATCAATATAATTTTAAAAACCATTGGCGTAATGAGAAGCAAAAAGGGAGTATATTGATTATTAAAAGACTCATATTTATTGGTCTTATATTTAATTATTTCTTTTAATTTAATATTAGACCTTGTTGCAAAGTTATGTGATGGCATTAACACCACCTCCAGCTAACTCGAACATCAATGAGCTGGAACTCAGGGTTTAATGACATATATTGGGACCAAAGTTCCTTCCACATTTCAGGGTGAAAGATTTTGTTCATGGTAATCTGTAACCAATTCAGCAATCCTTTATCGCTCCAGCGTTTCCCAACACTCCAGATGCGATTCTTGACCTGGCTAAAGGCAGACTCTATCACATTGGTGTTTAGAGGAATCCAGCTTTTTCTCTCCAACCACCAGGAGAGGAAGGTGGCTATATTGCGAGAGAGATTCTCGACGTATGTCCGGGCCCCTGGGGTATTTTTCAGGATCAAGAAGATCAACCATCTCCTGGAACCCCTGCTTTGTTTTCTCAGCTAGATCCTTGACCCTGGGTAGGTCTTCCGGGCCAAGTTGCTCTAGCTTGGCTTGGCTGAAATGGAACACCGGAATTGTTTCTAGCTTCTCTCTAAGGGGAGCCTGCTCTGCTTTCTTGAATCCATCGGCATAGAGGATATATGAAAAGTCTCGCTTCCCGTGTAAGATACATCTTTGATGTAGCATCCCTTCTTCTAGCAGGGCTTCTTCAATCCCTGGCCCTCCATCGGAGAAGAGAATTTCCAGGCGTTTGTAATCGAGGCGATCCTCCAGATCCTTCTTTATCTCCTTCCAGCCCTTGTCTATCCAGAAGCCCACTGGCTCGAAAGACTCATTTTTCTCCCAGGGAAGCCAAGGCCCAACGCATATCACCCTGGCCCAGGTTTGCTCCTTTATAACCCTGGAGTCTTACCCCGGTACCATCAACCATCAAGAATCGATAAGGGATCTTTTTCAAGTCAGGCCAGGGACACTTTTCCTGGGCAAATTCCCTTAAACGACGATGGAGGGTGCTGGCTGATGCCGATGGTGCCTGCTCCCGAATTCTCGCCGTCTCTTTGGAAGACCAATGATATGATAAATGCACCACCGAGCCAATCCCAGCCTCTGTGGCTTCTTCAGTATACCGACGATCCTTGGGTAAAAAGCCAATTGCTCGCAAGGGCACTATTGTCTTCTGTTCCACTTTGTCATACAACTGGGCTAAACGATAGTGGAATAGCCCCAAAGAGGTTCTCAGCTCCCGCTCCTTCGTTTGATAGCCGTTATGGACATACCGCCCCGGATACTCACTCTGCATCTGTTCGATTGTTTGTTCCTCAACGGCGGAAAATAGAGCCTGTAACAGCGTCGAGGAAATCCTGGCATTAGCATGGCGTAAGCCCATGAGAATTCCATTGACATTTAGTCCGCTTTCTGGCATCTTAAACCGTAGGGTGAGGTCTATTTGGATCTCCCTCATCGGATTTCTACCCCCCTTTTTTTTGTGGTTGTTCTAGGGAGTATGAAATCCGATTTCTTATAGTAAGTCAACAAAAATCACTAAATATCACATAACTTTGAAACAATCCCTAATATTAAAAAAGCAAGCATTGGTTGTTAAACTTGGAGAAGAGTTGGCCACGCTTGAGAAACAATATGAAGTTTATTTTAATAACTATCAAACATCTTTTAGAAAATTGAATGAAATAAAAACTTTAGCTTCAGCTTGGTCAGGAGATACAAATGTAACTTTGCTTTCTCAAGCAATCCCACCATCTGAACCAACGGCAGTTACTTCAACTAAACTTATTCTGGCAGTGG
>DPKX01000024.1:2167-2302 GCA_003542295.1 Candidatus Atribacter hydrocarboniphilus | reverse complement strand
AAAGTATAAAAGGATTTCAGTGCTTATTTCTTTGGTTAAATTGGGAAGTAATAAATTATGCCCCTACAGTTTTTAGATTTATGGTAGGGTCATAATTAATCAAACCCGTGGGTTTTTCTTTACAAAAGAAAAAAA
>DPKX01000024.1:0-2055 GCA_003542295.1 Candidatus Atribacter hydrocarboniphilus | reverse complement strand
GGGGCGAGGGGGAGAAAAAGAAGAAGGAAAGAAGGATCAGGATGACGCCTGTGGCTTCGGATGAGATAAAGTTCCAACTTGGTAATGAGTAAGCTATTGAAATAAAGAAGTGATTAAAAAAATGGGTATCATTTATAATAAGATATATCTACGTTGATTTTTCCATTGACTCTTCGTGACCCCAGAGTTTTTATGTTCATTACCCGTTAATGTGTTTAGGGTGGTACAATGTAAGTTATGTTTTAAGATATAAACAATGGATAAAATTTATTTTCGCCCCGGCAGAGTAAACTGTTTTAGGGGCTTTATTTTTTTTCAGCAAGGAGATTAATTAATATCTATAATAAAGTTTCTTGTGAGGTAAATTGAAAGAGTGTTTTCGACCAGGGTAAAGTTTACTATTGATTTTTTAGCTTTTTTCCTTGCAGTGGCAGTTGCACTGTGGTTGAGAATGGACCTGAATATTTCTATCGTTATTAGTCGTTACCAGGAAGCGCTTTTTTGGGGAACGATGGTAAATAGCGGGCTCGGCCTGTTTTTTATTTATTACTATCAAAGTTACCGACAAATTTGGAGATATACCAGCTTCAGGGAAATAGTTCAAATCATTAAACTTCTATTTTTAGAAACGGCTTTTTTTGTCGCCGGCATGTTTCTTTTCTTTCGTGGAACCTTTCCTCGTTCGGTTTTTCTTTTATCGCCAATAATTAGCTTTGGGATTATGCTAATCCCTCGTTTTGTTATTGGGTATTATTTTGAGCGGTCGCTTAGTATATTAAAAAAGGATACCAAAAAAGCCTTGATTGTTGGGGCTGGTGATGCCGGTGAGAAGATCTACCGGGAAATCAATCGACATATTGAGCTGGGTTATCGAGTGGTCGGTTTTGTTGATGACGATGCCAGAAAGATTAACTCCCATCTCCATGGGATCCGAGTATTAGGGAAAATCGATAAGCTCCCTGAGATTGTCAAGAAGAAAAATATTGAAACGGTTGTTGTGGCCATACCCAGTGCCGGAAGAAAAATCATTCGAAGGGTTTACGACTTAGTTTCTCCGCTTAAAATTGAAACCTTAGTCATGCCAGGTATATATGAATTAATTGGGAAAAAGATATCATTTGACATCTTGCGACCTTTTAAAATGGAAGATTTGCTTTCCCGGGACCCGGTTTTTTTTGATATGCAGAAAGTTGCCGCTAACTTTTCCAAAAAGCGGATATTAATCACTGGAGCCTGTGGTTCGATTGGAAGCGAAATCTGCCGGCAATTGGCGATTAGTGGAGTTGAACTTATATTATTAGATAATAATGAAACCGGTATTTTTGACTTGAATAATGAACTTAGCAATTTAACTCAGGTTCATCCTTTGGTCGGTGATATCCGTTGTTTGGGAAGGTTAAAAAATATCGTAAAAATGTATCATCCCAATTTGATATTTCATGCTGCAGCCTATAAGCATGTTCCTCTTATGGAAGATAATCATGAAGAAGCTTTTTTGACCAACATAGTTGGAACCTTGAATTGTATTGAGGCCATGGGAGAAAAAGTAGAGAAGTTTGTGGCTATTTCTACTGATAAAGCGGTAGAACCGGAGAATATGATGGGTTTGAGTAAAAAAATGGCTGAAATTTTGATATCGTCTGCTGCAAAATCAAAGATTGATTCTAAAATGGTGGTCGTCCGGTTTGGAAATGTGTTGGGAAGCCGGGGAAATGTTTTGGAAGTTTGGAAAAGTCAATTACAGAAGAACCAGCCCCTTACCATCACCGATCCGGCGATGAAAAGATATTTTATGACCACTCAAGAAGCGGTAACTTTAGTTCTGGAAGCGAGTCTATTAGTTGACAATGGTGGAACCTATGTGTTGAAGATGGGTGAATTGATTCCTATATTAGATATGGCGAAAGAATTTTGTAAAATTCAGGGATATGATTTAGGAAAAGACGTTCAATACGAAGTAACTGGAATCCGTTCCGGTGAAAAGATCATTGAAAAACTTTGGGAAGATGATGAAGGGGTTTCAGATACTGCCCATCAGAAAATTTTGAAAATTGT
>DPKX01000189.1 GCA_003542295.1 Candidatus Atribacter hydrocarboniphilus | reverse complement strand
TCTTTCCCAAACCTTTGGCTTAGTTTACACAACACCAGCCCGTTCAGCATTTATCACCGGATTATCGGTTATTTTAGTCCCCTTTTTTTCTTTCATATTTCTACGAACCAAGCTGAAAAAAGAAACTATGATTGGAGTGGCTATGGCTCTGGTTGGATTAGCTTTTCTGACCTACAATCCTACCGAATTTTTAAAAGGGCAAATTTTTGGAGATTTATTAACCTTGGTTGGTGCCGCAGCTTATGGATTGCAGATCGTATTAGTTGAAAAGTTTTCCCAAAAAAGCCAAGCTCTTCCTTTAGTAATTATTGAAATGGGTACAGTGGCCTTTTTGAGCCTTTTATTGGCAATTCCTTTTCGGTCTCTCCATCTTCCGGCTCAATGGATCGATATCGGCCAGTTTGTTTTTTTAGGGATTGCCGCAACCGGTTTGGCTTTCGCCATCCAAAAAGTAGCGCAAAAACACACTACCGCTATACATGTGGGAATCATTTTTGTTTTAGAACCGGTTTTTGCTGCAGTAGTTTCTTACTTTCTTTGGCAAGAGAAATTTACACCCCGCACTATAGCGGGGTGCTTCTTTATCGTTGCCGGGATTCTTTTTGCTGAAATATCACCCCGGCTTTTTAATCATTCACCGGATTCTGAATCAACAATTTTTAAATCAAATTCCAAGCCTTCAACATAGAGAAGATCAATAATTTTTTGAAGTAATCCCTGCTCTTCAGCTCGGCTCATAGGAGTCCCTTTTCGTCTAAAGTTAGTTAAAACAATTTTCATTTTATCGTCCTCCTGTTCCGGTCATGAGATCCGGTTTTATGCTTTTAATCGCTTTAAGGCGAGTTCAACTCGATCCATGGCTTCAGAAATATTTTCCATTGAATTTGAGAAAGAAATTCTTAAATAACCTTCCCCCTGTTCACCAAAACAAGTTCCGGGGAGAAGCGCAACCCCAGCTTCTTGCAAAAGATAGGCAGCCATTTCTCGGGATGTTAATCCAAAAGACTTAATGTTGGGAAAATAATAAAAAGCTCCATTTGGTTTGACAATTTGAACCCCTTCAATTTTGCTCATCCGGTCAAATAAAAAGTCTCTTCTTCGACGAAATTCGTTGGACATATTCTGAACCGAGTCTCTCTCGAATAAAAGAGCGTCAGCTCCTGCCATCTGAGTAAAAGTACAGGTACATGAGTTGGAGTTGGTCACTAATAAAGTTAAATATCCGGCTAATTCCCGAGGAAGAACTGCATAACCCAATCTCCATCCGGTCATGGCAAAGGTTTTAGAAAAAGCATCGAGCAATACTGTTCTCTCTTTCATGCCTGGATATTGGAGTATGCTCACATGATCTCCATCATAAACTATTTCGCTATATACTTCATCAGTAAATACCATTAAGTCCTCTTCGATTGCAACTTGCGCTATTGCCTCTATGTCTTCGGCCAATAATCTCGATCCAGTCGGATTATGGGGAGAATTTAAAACCAACATCTTGGTTTTCGAAGTAATCAAACTTTTTAGTTCATTGGTGTCCACTCGAAATTCATTCTCTTCTAAAAGAGGAAGTGGTACTGCTTTTGCTCCGGCAAAATCAATAATTGACCGATAAGCTGGAAAGCCAGGATTGGGATATATCACCTCATCACCTGGCTGAAGAAGCATAAGAAAAGTTAAAAATATGACTGGCTTGGCTCCTGGGGTGATAACAACTTCCTCCGGGTCAACGTTTACTCCCCGGGTTCTTTTCATATAGGTTGAAACTGCTTCTTTTAAGTCGTTTAATCCAGAAGAAGGTACATAGTGGGTATGCCCAGTCTGGATAGCTTGAATTGCTTTATTTTTAACTCTTTCAGGAGTCTCAAAATCTGGTTCTCCGATTTCAAGATGAATAATATTTTTACCTAATTTCTCCAATTTTTGTGCTTGAGCTAAAACTTCAAAGGCTCCTTCACCACTCAAGTGGTAAACTCTGTCGGCAATAAAGTCATTTAGTTTGGCAAATTTTTTTACTTTCTCAATGGATTTCATGGTTTCACCTACCTTATTTGGTAATACTCTAACGACCGAACCGTCTTTTTGCAATACCTCAGTATTGAAATAAATAATAAAACGGAATTATTCATTATATCATGAGAGCTAATTATGTTAATATTACCCTCTCATTTCTTGAAGCTGAACTTAATGGATAAATCCTTATGCCGTTTGGTAATAAGCAGATAAGGATAAAAATACTTATTCAGAAACGAATCTCTCCCACTAAATAAGAGGGTAATAGGGATTGAATTGTTTGGAAATGAATCGAATCCCGCATCCTCTCCCGCTAGGAGAGAGGAAAGAAAAAAGCGAGAACTCTCTCACCTGGAAAAAAAAATTAACTTGAAGGTTCGATCAATGCAACCGCTTCGTAATGAGGTGTTTGAGGAAAAAGATCGACCCAGGTTATTTTTTTCAATATGAAATTATCTTCAGCGAATACCGCTAAATCACGAGCTAACGATGTGGTATTGCAAGAAACATAAACAATTTTTTCGGGATGAGCAGCGACTAAAGTTTTGATTACTTTTGGTGTCAAACCTGCTCGAGGAGGATCAACTATTCCTTTCTTAAGAGAATTTCCAATAACATCCAACAAAACCTTTTCAACTCTCCCACAAATAGCTTTATAAGAAGAAATCGAGTTTAGTGTCGCATTGTATCGAGCATCTTCAACAGCCTGGGGATTTTCTTCAATTCCAGTAATCCCATTCCCCTGGCGTGACAGATACAATCCAATACTCCCATTCCCTGAATAAAGATCAAAAAGAGACTCTCCTGGTTGAAGATCGGTGTAATTCTCAATAATTGGAAAAAGCAGCTCGCCGATATGAATATTGACCTGAAAAAAACTATCAATGGAGACTTTATACTGGGTTGAGCCAATGGTCTCGATATAGTATTCTGAGCCATATAATAGAATTTTCTCTTCAAATAAGAGGGCATTGGCTGGAGAATCATTAATAATATGTACCAAACCGGAGACACTGGGAAAATTATGGACCAAATCCTGAACCAGCCTATCCTCCTCGGGAAGTTTTCCGCTTACTGTTGAAAGACCGATTAAATATTGGTCAAGGCTGCGGTTATATCGTATTAACAGATTTCTTAAAAAACCGTCTTTGCGAACCGGATCATATCCTTTTAAGTTATTACGGTTCCCATAAGATCGAAAAAAATCTAATAACCCAGCAATCACCTTTTCATTCATTAAATAACAGGTTTGTAAATCTATAAGATCCCAGTATTTTCCCTTGGGTCTCAATCCGCAAATCAGTTTCCCATCTTGGGCACCAAAGTTAAATTCCATTTTGTTTCGATAGCCAAGGTTTTGAACTGATGGAATAAATCCTTCATAGTCTACTAGTGAAAGATTGACTTTCCCAATTCGTTCGATGGCATTGAGGGCATTTTTCTCTTTTATTGATACTTGCTCAGCATAATCCGCAAACTGAAGACTACAGCCACCACAACCCATTTGAAAATGAGGACATACTGGCTCGATTCGCATCGGGGATTTTTCAATGAATTCATTGAGTTCTCCTTGCAGGAAATTTCTTTTGACTTTTTGAACTCGAACTCGACATTTTTCTCCAGGTAAAACCCCAGGTACAAAAACCACCCAGTTTTGATGACGTATCACTCCAGCACAATCGGGAAGAGCAAAGGTCTCAACCGTTCCTTCGAAAATATCACCTTTTTTCAGCATGAATGACTCCCCCGTTTTTGACGAATCACCTCATAAAGTCCTATACCAAAGGCAACCGATACGTTTAAAGAACTTACCAAATTTTCCATGGGAATAGAAACGACGTAATCACAGAGCGAACGGATAATCTTTCGAACTCCTCGATCCTCCCCTCCTACTATAATTCCCCAAGAACCACGAGTAAAATCCATTTTCCATAAAGGCAATTCAGCAGCAGCTTCAAAGGATACCATCCAGAAATTATTCTCGCGAAATTGCTTAACAATTCCAGTAAAATTATTTTCCTGAACAATATCGATTTTTTCCATTTCTCCCGCTGAAGCCTTTATTACTTCTGAATTTATCGGAGCGGTATGAGCCTTGCTGGTTATAACTCCATCAACACCAAAAGCTGAAGCCGTCCTGAGTATTGCACCTAAATTACGCGGATCTTCAACGCTATCAATAAAAACCACTAAAGAATCCCTTTTGGATTTTGCTTTGATTAAAATGTCTTTCCAGGTTGGATTTCCCAATGGTTCATAAACCAAAAGAACTCCCTGGTGATGAGCTTGATAACCGGCAATTTTCTGCAAAGCAAACTTATCCAACCTAACAAGGGGTAAATTTAAACGATTGGCTAAATCGACAATTTTATTAATTACTTCACCTTGAATATCCTTTTGAAGATAAAGTTTTAATGGTTTTTTTCTTGGTGATTCCAACGCTCCTATTACTGGATTTCGTCCGTAAATGATATTTTGCATTGCTTTCCTCTTCTTCAAGCTTATTTTGAATTCAACCTCGGGATTGATAAATCAAGTCGCTGCAAAAGATTTTATTATAGGGAGCCGATTTACAGCATCCGATTCATGTAGCGACCTGCCATGGCATGTCGAATCCAAGCTTTCACCCTCATCCTCACCTTCTCTGTACGAACAGGGAGAAGGAACTATAGGATG
>DPKX01000218.1 GCA_003542295.1 Candidatus Atribacter hydrocarboniphilus | reverse complement strand
CTGACTCTTAATCAGTAGGTTCAGGGTTCGATTCCCTGGTGCGTCATATTCTTTTTAAAAAAACTTGTTCAGGGTTCCAATCAACTCCCCACCGGGGAATGGATAGTCTGGTGCGTAATGTTTTGTTTAATCGATGAGATTTCGTATACTATCTCTATTTTTCAAGGTGTAAATTCCCGGTTCTTTTTTCTCAATTCCACCGATGTAATCCAAAATTGCAATAATAATCGCGAACCCACATGAACCATCATTACGAGATCTAGTGCAAATTCTGTTATAAGCAGTTCTCGTTAATAACTCATTTTCTAAAGAGCAGTCAATTAAGTTATAAAATTCATTAATAAAAAGTCTTTTCTTATTCTTTCTAACCATTTTTTTGTCCCAGAACCAATATCGTAAAATTGGTTCGTTGCTTTTTGTATCAATATCCCATTGATAGAAGTAATAAGGTTTTTTATTTTTTGTAAGTTTTTGAAATTTTGATAAGCCTGTTGGAATAATCTTTTTAATTGGTCTTCTAACATATTTCCTCCAGTTTTATTAATTAGTATAGCAAGTGCGATATGAGTTTCACACTCTCTTGTTGTGAAAAACGGCGCAAGCCCGGATGACTTTACAAAGTAGGAAGTGGCTAAGATTGCAAAAACCTCACCCCAGCTTGAGATAAAAAATAGAAACAGGGTGGTTGAAAAGAAATACAGAAATGATCAGGAGCAATGAAAAAGACGTGAACCAGTCACGTCAATACATTTTTGCTGAGAGTGGATTATCTGGTTGAAAGTGCCAACTAATGAGTATTGGCTGCAATTAATTTATACGGGATATGACTCAAGAAAACAGCTTAAAAAAGAATCTACATTAGAGAGATGAAAACAAATTTGGATAATTTGACTTAGTAGCCCTCATAACATTATTGTTGCTTTTGCCCAGATCAATCTTTATCCATTTTTCAAGACACCTATTTTCTAAAAGAATTCTTTTCTCAACTTCCAATAGGTAATCATCAAACCAATAAAAGGGTTGTGAAAAGTTAATGGCTTCGGTTTTCAATGTGTTCCAAGTCGTTGGAAAAATATTCTTAATCAGATCATAGTTTTCCGGGTTAAGAAATGGCTTAATGTATGATAGAACGCTCGATGTATCTTCATATCTACAATGTGTTGTTAACCAGTAAACTTCCCCTGTATTAAATAAATACTTCAAGAAATCATTGAGCTCAAAGGCTTCTTGATGCTCTTTGGTAATAATGGTTCCGTCAACATCCAGATAATAAAAACTAAAACCCTTTATCATCAACCTTTTCAAACTTATTTTGCTTTATATTTATTTTGTTAATCAAAATATGATGTTTTTGAAATGATTTCCGATTCAAAAAATAAAAAAATTTCTAGATATTTTCTCATAAACCAATTAAAAAATTTACCTTACAAATTAATTTCTGTTGTTAGGTTACGCCGAATATTTTTCTTTATTTATTTCTGCTCAATTTTTACCGTTTTCTTCTTCAAAAAGTGAATTCAATCTGCTAAATATTGTTTCAAATCGCATTAATGCATCACCTAAATCTGGAAGCTTTGCTATCTGTACATCTGGTAATCCAAGTAAATATTCAATGGGAAAATAATGATTAAATTCAGGATATCCCGGTGGAAGAAGACGGCAAAATGCTTCAACCTCCTTAACTACTCGAATATTAGCACCTGCGGGTTTTTTATCTGGAAGACGATAGGGGTCTACTAACCCTAGAGCATCATTAACTAGCTCGATGTATAACTTTCGACCAATAACATCTTCAATATCGCTCTCCTCTTCATTTGTAAAATCTTTGGTTGTTAGGACATGTCCTTCTGGAAGTAACCCCGATTCTTTTAGATTGTCAATCATTTTTTTCTGCCCTTGGTGATAATCAGCAAGCACTGCTATTCTCATGCCTCGACCACTAAAAAGAGATACGAAACTGCTTATTTTGGAAGCGCTTTCAGCTGGACAAACTGCCCAACGAATATCCAATCCGGCTTTCCCTCTCTTTACAAGTTCTCGGGAAAACCACTCAATGGCCGATCGCTCCGTTGGGCCTTCTACCACCAAAACATTGGGACCAACAAATAAGGTTTGTGCGAGATCGAAACCTAGAATTCCTTGTAATGGAAATATTGTATCTTTATCTCTACTGAGAATTCTTTGACCAACTTTTGTTCCAAGAATTTCCTCTATTTTTTCTCCATCCTTCTCAGAAATATTAATAAGGTCTTCAACTGTCCTGAGAGAGAATATGTGGTTTACATCAATCATGAATGGTGAGTGGGCAGAATATAATACTTGATGGTAAGGGCGTAAACGCTCGTTTATATATTTGATCAAATCTTGTTGAGCCCGCCCATGTAACGGTAATCCCGGTTCATCTAACAATAGAATAAGATTTTCCCCATATTGTTTTTATACTTGAGAAAACCAAACAAGAAAAGAGAAAAACCAAATGAACCCATGGCTTCTATCTTCAAAGCTTACACTCGCACGATGTCTAGTATTAAAGATACGAATATTGAGAATTGGTCCTGAATTGAATGGTGATGGGTCTCCAGGTCTACCTGTTTGGTGCTCAAATCTAACTTCCAAGTGTTTGTTTTGTGTCCAATATTTTTTTATCTCATCAGTTAGTAATGCCTCAACTGCTTCAAGTTCCATCATTAACTGTTCTAGTTCTTTAATCCCCTCAATTTCCTCCAATCCTGTATTTGCCATATCAAGAAGCGATAAAAATATTTTATCTTCAAATAATAATTTATTTTCTCTCTTTTTTACTTTCAGATTATCTATTGATACCCGACCAGGAAGCTGATGATAATTTGAAAAATAAACAAAGTAAGGCAAGCGATTATTTAGAATTTTTTCAACAGTATCTCTTGGTTCCCCACCGGGAAAATCGGTTTTGAGTTTTACTAATAACTCGCTTTGCTTTTCAGTTAGGGATTCACGATCTGCCAATTTACCAACAAGATCAGTAATAGAAGAGGTTTTATTCAGTGGAGCTTTTTCAGCTGCATCAAAATTAGCTTCGTTTAAATATTTTTCAACTAAAGTCTTTTCATCAATTTTGAAATTCCAAACCAATTGATTGCTATAACCTTTGGTTAGTAGGACAGAAGTGCCTTCCAATACTGCCGGAGAAATTCCGTTTTGAATCTCCTCAATATCGTCTTCTTCAAGCTCCCATGAGGTAGTAATTACATTTACTGGTTCTCGGTCTTGTCGTTCGCGGTAAGTGGAAAGATGACGTCTCGGAAATTCTTCTTCTTCAAAATCTTTTTTTTCGATTTCCACGGGTTTGATTTTGTATAGAGCCTCAAGCAATGCAGTTTTACCTGCCTCATTTTTACCTACAAGACAAGTTACATCATTTATTGAGAATTCTGTTGAATCCTCAACACATTTGAAGTTTTCAACTTTCGCACTTATCAGTTTCATTGATAATCTCCTTTTCCCAAAACCTTAGTTGGAGGTATATATACATACAATAATAGTATACATCCTCGAGCTTGGAAAAAAACGATTTGAGAAATCCACCTAACAAGAATAGGAATATTTATTCTATTATTACTGGAAAGTGAAAGAATTATATAGGATCAGATCGATAAAATATCGCATAATTAACGATTTGGCGCAATTATTCCATGTATGCATACATTCTCCAAACGCACAGCTCTGAGCACAGAATACCCCCGCATCTATCGAGGAAAATAAAGTCAGTCTGTTAGACTTCTGATAATACGCAGATAAATGGCCGATAAATAATGTGTCAAGTTACCCTTCCTTCTTATGCAAATGGTGCAACCGTGGTGCAACCTGCGTAGAAACTATAGAAACAATGTCAACATCCCATTTTTAGTACCAGTTAGAAGTGGAGTATTTCATGATTTCATCGCCTTGAATTGATAAGGCGGAAAGCCACCCAACGCATCATGGGGGCGAACAC
>DPKX01000211.1 GCA_003542295.1 Candidatus Atribacter hydrocarboniphilus | reverse complement strand
AAGCGGAAAACCACGTCCATGGGCATTCTGCCGCGATGGATGTTCTCAGCGACCCTGTATATCGTTGTTTATATGATAGTACTGGCATTCAGCTGCGTGTTTGCCAGCGTACCGCCCATCCTCAATTCCCGCCTGTTCTCTCCCCTATGGCCAGCCCTCGTTCTTCTGTGCGTTTGTGGGGGCGCTTTTTTGATCGAGCAATTATCGATCTCATGGAGGAAGCCTGCAACGATGCTGATGATGGTCATGTTGCTGCTGCCCCTGCGTTTTTATAGCCTGCGTACATGGGCAAATGCCCGGGATGTGCATGAGAATGGTTATGGTTTTACATCCCGAGCAATCCAAACCTCCGGTTTTCTGCAAGCTGTTGAGGGGCTGCCAGACGAACTACCCCTGATCGCGAATACCCCCGCACTGGTGCTTTTTTACACCAACCGCATGCCGTATGAACTGTCGCCGATGCCGAGCGAGCGGCTGGGGGATGGGAACAGCGCCATGGATGTGCTCTTTTCCACCCAAAATGCAGCGCTGATCGTGGACTACGCTTCATTACGCAACACGTATTCCGATTGGAGTGCACGCCTGGAGGCTCTGACCGCTGGTCTGGATGTCACCTTTCAGGATGAAATCGGGGGGATGTATTCCTTTCCAAAGTAGAGAAGAGCAACATTCTTTTCTAAGGGTTTGCCAGCAAGCGGTGTTCTTCAATGAACCGGGGGTGAACGTGAACTGCGGACGCAACCAGGATATGGATTTCATGCAAAAACTGTAGAAGGTGGTAATGGAATGGGATATGAAGTAAATTAATAGGAAAAGCCGATTTTAAGAATTACTCTTTATGAAAAGGATTTAAGATTAACAATAAGTCATTGAATTATTAGTGACTTAAGATAAAAAACCTTCAAAATTAGAAAAAGGATGGGAAAATGAATAACCAAGATAGTGAACGATTGAATGCAATCTTCAATTATGCGCAAGAATTTTTGATAGCTATGTGTCCTCGCAATATATCTCTTGAAAAATATTTAGAAAATAAGAAAAATATCGGTTCATTGGATGAAATCTATAAAAGAATGATTGTTACTCTCGTAAACCGAAACATGCTTCCAGGAGTGATCCAGTTTGATAAAAGGCAGGAAAAATTCAAAGAATTATTGTTAGATTATGATGCGAACCTAATCTCATCCACTTATGATGAGAAAAGTCTATACGAGATATTCAAGCAGAATTTTGAAATTAACAATTCCGACAGTCCTAAAAATTTGTGGTGGCAATTTTCCAAATTCATCATTTCGGCAAGTAAATTTCTATGTAATTTTAAAACCGCAAAAGAATTTGATAATTTTGTAAAAACTTTTTCAGAGAATAAATTTACCCGGGCAGCTTTGCCCATGTTGCTAAACAAAGAGGTTCATGGATTAAGGTTCGCTTTAGCCTGTGATTTTCTAAAGGAAATAGGTTATATAGATTACCCAAAACCAGATGTACATCTGATGGATATTTTCTCCAGCTTAGATATTTGCAATCGTGACGAATATGAAGTCTTTAAAGCCATTATCAGAATGGCAAAAGCATGTAACAAATCGGCTTATTATATCGATAAAACCATATGGCTAATCTGTTCTGGAAATTTTTATATTGATAAAATAAAAATTTCTGGTAGAAAAAAAGAATTTATTGAGTCATGTAAAAAAAATATTAAATAGAAGAGAATCATCAAAATCAATGTTGGTTTATTTCAATTGAATAAAGGGAAGATTGTTGGTTTCGTAAGGAATAATTGGCAGTCAGATTACGGAACGGGTGGGGTGAGCCGGAAGAGCGGACGCAACCAGGATATGGACTTCATATAGGAACTGCAGGAGATGGCAGAGGAATTGGGAAATGAATTAGAAGGTTAAATATAATAGAGTACTAGAATTTAGCCCTAATTTAAGTGAAAAGTTTTGTAAAAAGCCATAAAAGTAGTAATTTGAATATAATAAATATATATTTTTATTTAGGTCAACCTATTCTTGACGAAAATTAATAAATAGTAAAAAAATCAGGGGATAATAAGTTGACAATATAAAGGTGGAAGTGAAAATAGAAGAGCAAGTAATCTCGAAAAAGCGGGTATTAGATCATGGCGAAGTTTTTACCAACAAACGTGAGGTTAATGCCATGCTGGACCTAGTCAAACAAGAAACAGAACGCATTGAATCGCGTTTTTTAGAACCTGCTTGTGGCACTGGAAACTTCCTTGTAGAGATCTTGGGACGAAAATTACAAGTGGTAGAAACACGCTACGCTAAAAACCAGGTAGAGTATGAGCGTTATGCAGTGCTAGCAGTGTCTTCTATTTATGGTATTGATATTTTACAAGACAATGCTATTGCTTGTAGAGAAAGATTGTTTGAAATATTTAATCAACCCTATACAATCATATACAGCGATAAATCGCAAGAAAAATGCCGGCAAGCAGTCAAATACATTCTGGATCGAAATATAATTTGGGGAAATGCACTTACATTGAAAACAATTGGTGAGAATTCGCAGCCGATAACCTTTTCGGAATGGTCACCAGTAAATAGCAATATGTTGAAAAGACGAGACTTTACTTTTAAAGAATTGCTCTCGCATGCTAGTATACAGGAACTTCCGTTATTTTCAGATCTTGGTGAAGATGTTTTTCTCCCTGACCCGGTGAAAGAATTCCCATTAATTCATTTCATGAGGGTGGCAGATGCTGAATAATAAAAATTATAATCCCGATGTATTATCCTGCTTGGCAAATTTAAGCAGTGATGAAGTTTTTACATCTCCCAAATTAGTGAATCAAGTTCTGGATATGCTTCCACCAGATCTTTGGCATGATAAGAATGCTCGCTTTTTAGACCCTATGAGTAAGACAGGTGTGTTTTTACGGGAAATTAGCAAGCGATTAATGGAAGGACTCGAAAAAGAAATACCTGATAGACAATCCAGAATTGACCATATTTGCCAGCAACAAGTATTTGGTATCTCTATTACTGAGTTAACCGCCTTGATTTCACGTCGTTCTGTATACTGTTCAAAAATTGCAAATGGGAAATACTCTATTTGCAATGGATTCGAAAATGTGCAAGGAAATATTAGGTTTGAGCGGATTGAACATTTTTGGATAAATGGTAGTTGCCAATTTTGTGGTGCAAACCAAGAAGTATATGAACGTGATGAAGGATTAGAAACTTATGCATATCCGTTTATCCATGCAAATGAATCAAAGGAGTTTTTTCAAATGAAATTTGATGTGATTGTTGGTAATCCACCTTACCAATTGAATGACAAGGGTTTTGGAAGAAGCGCAACACCGATTTATCAACATTTTATACACCAAGCAAAGAAGTTAAAACCAAGGTTTTTGTCTATGATCATTCCTTCACGATGGTTTGCTGGTGGTAAAGGATTGGATAGCTTTCGCCAAGAAATGTTAAATGATGATCAGATAAGAAAAATAGTAGATTTTTCTGATGCGACGGAGTGCTTTCCAGGTGTTGATATAGCTGGGGGTATATGTTACTTCTTATGGGAGAAAGATTCATCTGGTCCATGTGAGATTGTGAATATGTATAGAGGTAAAGAAAGTAAAACAATTCGACAGTTAAATGAGTTTCCTACTCTTGTACGTGATGGAAAGGATGTTTCAATTATAAGAAAAGTCCAAGCTAAAAAAGAAAAGAGTATGGTTACACAGGTGTCAAGCAGAAAACCTTTTGGATTACCAACAAATACACGACCATTGAGAAATGGTAATATCCAATTACGCTGGAATGAAGGGGTAGGACCATATCAGCGGAACTTAGTAAAGATTGGA
Organism: Candidatus Atribacter hydrocarboniphilus; assembly: GCA_003542295.1. Taxonomy (GTDB): domain Bacteria; phylum Atribacterota; class Atribacteria; order Atribacterales; family Atribacteraceae; genus Atribacter; species Atribacter hydrocarboniphilus. The sequence goes on along the minus strand of DPKX01000211.1, from coordinate 1,157 downwards.
TCAGAGATAATTGATTCCTGGAAGGTTATAACATCGAAAGTTTCTTATGATCATGCTGGTCAACCTGATAAAAACGGGTTGAGAAAAGTACTATCCATTGTAGAGATTCTTCCACCTGGAACTATATGTACAGAAACATACATTATTGCTGGTTGTTTTAATGATGAATTTCTTGCGAAAAATCTTGCCAATTACCTGAAGACGAAATTTGTAAGATTTCTTATTTCTCAACTTTCATTTTCTCAGGATATTACCAAAGATAGATTCTATTTCGTCCCAATTTTAGATATGAACAGAGTATGGACTGATTCTTTATTATATAAACGGTACGATTTAACAGAACAAGAAATAACTTCAGTTGAGTCAAAGATAAAACCGATGGAAAAGGAAAATGAGTAAAGGATTCTTCCCTCAACGCCCTGAAGCTTGGCCAACCATTTATGCTTATAGCGATAATAATCCTCAATATGTGGGATTATTAAAAATTGGTTATACAACCATTGACGCAGAAACACGGGTAGCAGCACAATATCCTATAAAACGTCCTGGACAACCTCCCTATAAAATTGTATTAGAAGAATCAGCCATGCGTAATGATGGTAGCTCTTTTACCGACCATGAAGTTCACCATTATTTGAAAAGCAAGGGAGTTAGGAATGTTGGCGGTGAGTGGTTTGAGTGTGCAGCTCGAGAAGTGAAAGCGGCCATCATTGCTTTACGCAGAAATGAATTGAACGAAGAAAACCGTTCTCTAGATTTTCGAATGCGACCTGAACAAGAAAAAGCTGTTATAAAAACTGCAGAATACTTCATAAATTGTAAAAAAGAAAATCCAGGAAAGACACCGCACTTTTTGTGGAATGCGAAAATGCGATTCGGTAAAACCTTTACCTCATATCAGCTTGCAAAGAAAATGAGATGGAGCAGGTTGTTAGTATTAACATTCAAACCAGCAGTACAAAATGCCTGGGAGGAAGACCTTAAAACGCATATTGATTTTGAAGGCTGGCAATTCATCTCACGAAATGGTTTAACTTTTGAAGAAGTAGACAAGAAGAAACCTTTTGTATGCTTCGGTTCTTTTCAAGATTTTTTAGGTAAAAATGAAATTGGTGGTATCAAAGCGAAAAATGAGTGGGTACATTCCATAAATTGGG
>DPKX01000238.1 GCA_003542295.1 Candidatus Atribacter hydrocarboniphilus | reverse complement strand
ATCCAATCATTTATTTTCCCCGGCTGGTCTAAAATTATGGAACCATTGGAAGCCATAAATTCAGAGATACGGAGAGAGGCAAAACTCACTGCTGAGGTATTCCAAAAAATAAGTTGAACTATTATCAATACAGCAATCCATGAAGAACTTTTAGACTGGTAAAAGCGTCTGATTTTCATTGAAATCATTCCATCAAATATTTTTACTTAGAATATTAAAAATTTTCAATATTTTACCATATCTAAGATTTAATGAAAAATATTATTACACTTGGAAGGGGTATTCTTGAAGTGAGATGAAGGAAAAAAATGGCGCGCCTGGAGGGAGTTGAACCCCCAACCTTCGGATCCGAAGTCCGCGGCTCTGTCCATTGAGCTACAGGCGCACCCCTTCTTTGCCTATTATAAGAAAATTCCAGAAAAAAGAAAAGAGTTACTTTCGGTTATTCTTGTTTGATTTCTTAACGATTTAAAATTAAATATTGCGATGCATCATCTTTTGATATACTGATTAGGTTTGGTTTTATAAAAAATATTTAAATTGAGGGATGAATATGTCTGATATTTATTTAGAAAAATTAGCCAAGCTCCTCCTTTCCTATTCCACCCGAGTCCAGCCAGGTGAGAAAGTGTTTATTACTGCTGAAGATGTTGCTATCCCTTGGATTGAAGCTGTTGCGTCCCAAGCTTTTCAGATGGGAGCTTTGGTACGAACCACCGTCGAACTTAAGTCGGTTAGGCTGGCAAAATTCCGGTATGGAAGCCAGGAGGCAATCCAAGCCGAAGACCTATTTTTTAAAACCATTGTAGATCATGCTGATATCTTTTTATCGGCTTGGGGAAGTTGGAATACCAAGTCCTTTACCAACATTGATGCCGAAAAAATTAAATTGGGCATTCAAGCGAATGAAGCGATTCGCAGAAAATTTTCCCAAAGAATGGGAGATGGTAGTCTGCGTTGGTGTGGAACTCAGTATCCCACTCATGCCGATGCCCAGGAAGCCGGTATGAGTTTAGAAGAATACCAAGATTTTGTTTATAGAGCAGGATATCTTCATACCGAGAATCCAATGGCTGAGTGGTTACGAATTGAAAAAGATCAAGAGAAATGGGTTTGTTATCTCAATTCAAAAAAAGAACTGCGTATCCTAAGTGAGAAAACCGATTTGCGAGTGGGAATTGATGGTCGTACCTGGATTAACTGTTGCGGACGGGAAAATTTTCCTGACGGAGAAATTTTTACCTCACCAATTGAAAATCAAATCGAAGGATTCATTACTTTTAGTTTTCCTGGAATATATATGGGAAAAGAAGTTGAGGATATTTCTTTAAAAATAAGCAATGGTCGGGTTATCGAAGCTCGGGCTAAAAAAGGAGAGGATTTGCTCCGTGCCCTTCTTTCCACTGATAATGGTGCAAGTTTTTTTGGAGAAGTGGCCATTGGAACCAATTATCAAATCCAGCAATTTACTCGGAATATGTTGTTTGATGAAAAAATTGGAGGTACGATACATATGGCCTTGGGAGACTCGATGCCGGAAGCTGGTGGGACCAATCAATCTTCAATTCATTGGGATATGCTTTGCGATATGCGTGACCAAGGGGAGATCTATGCTGATGGAGAATTATTTTATAAACAGGGAAAATTTATAGAAGATGTTTTAGGATGAAGGATTGAATTCTAAGCAAACATTAAGGGAATTCTAAGGTTATTCTAAGGTTAGATGGTTAAAATGGGAACAATCAGTAAAAAGTTGAAAAGGAGCTGAAAAAAATGAAGAAAATTTTTAGTGGTATTACAGTAGCTTTTCTGGTTGTTCTGATGGTGAGTAGTTTTGCTTTTGCCCGTGGCCAAGGAGATAATAATTATGGGAGACAACTAACCGGTAAAACAGTTGACCTGAGCGGAACCATACAGGCTGTTGATTTCACTCCACCACAGATTGAAATCAAAGTTGATGTGGATGGTAAAGTCATTGAAGTTGAGTTAGGTCCAGTATGGCAATATGATCCAAAAGATTTTCAAATTGGAGCATCTATTTCTCTAACCGGTGAATATGTTGCCGATAACGTGTTTCTCCCTTATTCATTCAAAGTGAGTGATAAAACTTACGAATTGAGAGATGCCGATGGATACCCCCTTTGGGCGGGTGGAAAAAATAATAATGATAATCGAGGAAATCGAAACCAAAATGAAGATTGGGATTGCCGCGGACGAGGCGGTCGTAATCGAGATGAAAACGGTCGAGGCATGATGGGAAACCGGGGAAATCGTAACCGGTAAAAATGATTTATAGAAAGGCTGTTCATTTAATGGGCAGCCTTTTTTATTTTAGAATTTTCCATTAATGATTATATTCAGATCGATTTGCATTAAGCTGAAAAATCAATTAAATTATTTTGAGGAAAAGATGAAGATTTTGAGGGAAAAAGATGAATATTGGAAATTCCAATCAGGTATTTTTTAAAGAAATTCAAACCGTCAAATCCTGGTGGATCTGGGGACTAGTTTTGATTCCTATTGTGGTTTTTTTGTTTGGGATGATACAGCAGTTAATTTTTAAAAAACCTTGGGGCAATAATCCAATGTCAGATACTGGATTATTAATCGTTGGGTTGATTGTTGTGTTTGGTCTTCCCCTGTTTGTGTCGCTTATTCGTTTAGAAATAATAGTTCATAACCAGGGGGTTGATTACCGTTATAGACCTTTTCATTTCCAATATCAAAGAATACTAAAAGAACACCTGGTGAGTTATCAAATTGTTCATTATCGACCTTTGCGAGATTATGGAGGATGGGGAATCCGTTATGGAAAATACGGAAAGGCTTATACTCTCTCCGGAGATATCGGAGTTCAGTTGATCACCGTTGATCAAAAGAAAATTTTACTCGGTACTCTTAAGCCGGAAGACATGCAAAAAGCTCTTGATTCAACAAAAAAAACACTAACTCACACACTCGCCTTCTCCACTGACTTATCGATCAATTTGTTATCATTTATTATAAATAACAACCTAATAGTTAAGAAGAAAGAAATGAGGTTCTTTGTTTTACAGGAAATGAATGATAACGGATGATTTAGAAAATAAAGATAAAGCTGAAAAAATTCACTACCTCTTGCAAGGAATTGAGGAACAACAACAGCAAGCTAAGCAGCGTTTTAAATATCGCACCCTCCCCCTTCTTATCATAATCGCTATATTGTTCTTTACTGCTCTCTATCTCATTTACCCATATCTTTCCAATTTCATGAAAACTATAATTGAAATTATTGAGGGACAGCCACATTTTAATCATGATCAAAAAACTCCTTATATTATGGTCTATGAAATAGATCGACGGGGATTACCAATCGCAATAATATCCATCAACACAAAACCCCCACACCTTGATCATCTATCCTGAAAATACCATAACGTTTTTTAAGGTAATTCTTTTAGAGC
>DPKX01000131.1 GCA_003542295.1 Candidatus Atribacter hydrocarboniphilus | reverse complement strand
TAAATTATCAATTAAGGTACGAAGAAGAGTCCTTTCCCGGCGTAGTTCTTCCTCCATCTTCTTTCGGTTGGTAATATCATGGCAAACACAAAATATGAGTTTCTTTCCATCAAAAACAGCAGCATTGCTACTGATTTCTACATTGATAATCGAACCATCTTTACGGCGATGTTTGGTCTCAAAATGATCACCGGTTTCACCAACAGTATTGATCATATTCCACAATTGTTCACGAGTAAATTGGCCATCCCAATCCCAAACATGAAGTTGGTAAACTTCTTCCATGGTGTATCCAAGCATTTCGGCAAATCGTTTATTTGCTTCATAAACACCACCCTCTTGGTTCATAACCACAATACCATCTCTGGACTGCTCAACTAAAATCCTCCGGCGGACGGCTTCTTCCGCTAAAGCTTTTTCTACTTGTTTTCGTTCGGTGATATCAACAAATGAACTCATTATACAAAGAGGTTGATTATCCTCGTTAGTAACCAGAGTAGCTAAGACTTGAACATCAAAAAAGGAGCTGTCTTTTCTCTTTCCGGTTAACTCTCCATAAAAAGCTCCTTTTTCTCTAAGTCGGTTCATTATCCGATCCTTTTCATAATTTTTCCCCCACAATTGGGTAATCGATTTCCCCAAAAAATCTTCCTTGTTTTCATAGCCCCACAAATGTAAAGTAGCAGAATTAGCATAGGTAATAAAACCATTGAGATCGACCAAGGTAATTGCGTTCACCGAAGATTCGATAGCAGATTTCATAATCCAAAGTTCTCGAGTTATGGAGCGATTCCTAGTTTGGTCTCGAAACACAATAACAGCTCCGATCCTTTTTCCATTTTGATCTTGAATTGGTGCAAGACTTCCGTCAATTGGTTTCGCAAGACCATTTCTATCAATAATTAGGGCATTATTAGCAAAGTCATATTTTCCTTTACCCTCTAACACTTTGGTAATCTGATAATTTTCGGAAACTCCACTTTTTTCATCTATTATTAAAAATACCTCATTAATCATCCGCCCACGAGCTTCACTTGCTCTCCAACCAGTAATTTTCTCAGCAACTGGATTAAGATTGGTTATAAATCCATTTTCATCGGTACTTATAACCCCGTCACCAATTGAATGAAGAGTGGCGGTTAGACGTTCCTTGCTTTCTTGAGTCTCTCTTAAAAAACGATTTCTTTCTGCTAAAGAATTACTAAGTTTTATACTGCTATATCCCATAATTGAAATCATGTGGGCGAGATTATTGATAAAAGTTAGAGCCGATTGAATGACTTCTCGATTAAAACGAGGAACTTGGTCCAAACAAGCGATGTATTCCGTTTCATCAAATCCATATCGATGTGCTTGAGCCTTGAATAACTCATAATCAACCAGTTCATCGTCATAAAAAAACTGTCCTAAAAAAAGATTCCCAAGGGTTTTTCCTTCAATGACAACTGGAGTAGCAATATCCCACATATTATTTTTACATTTATAGGCCTTAAAAGTGCCTTCCGGTATATCTTTAGTGAGTTGGGTATCACTTTCCCGGCAATGTTTCAAGGTTTCGGGATGAGCATGGTGGAATTTTCGACATATCTCCTCATCCCCAGCTGATATCAATACTTTTCCTTCAACATCAACAAGACTAATCCGGATTTTAGTAAGATTATAAAAATCGATTATTAAAGATTGGAGGGCTGGAATATCAATAATATCGGTAAATTTAAGATCTTTTATATCTTTTTCTACTGTTAGTGGTAATAATAAATCGCTTTTTTTATCCTGATTATTGATTTCGCGGAAAATGGAGATTAAAACTTTATTTTGATTATAGTAAGAAGTTATTTCAAACCATCGATTTAGGGGTTTGAAAAAATATTCGAAACGAATTTTGCTCTTTTTTAGCCAGACTTCCTTGCAAAGATCTATCCAATTTTTTACTGGAAAACCTATTTTTGAAAGGATATCACTGGCCTTTTCCCCAATTATTTGGTTCCGGGTTAGACCAGTGAGTTGTTCCCATTGCGTATTAACTCCAAGGATGATAAAGTTTTTTTGTTTCCCTTCGGCTTCCAACTCTTCTTTAAAAACTATTACCCCATCGGGAAAATCTTCTATCGAAAATAAAAAATTTTGCTCTCCCTGCATGGTTATATTCCCCTTTGGGATTATTAATATACCATTTTAAAAATCTATTGATGGGTTTGATAAATCAAATCCCCTATAAAATACTTTAAAAATGTAAAGACGCAATTTATTGCGCCCAGTCTTTATTTAATGTAGTGACATGTCATGGCATGTCGAACCTTGGGTTTTCATCCTTATCTGGTGCGGCTAAAAGCAACATGAGGGTCTATTCTGTATATACCTTGACGAGTGATGAGTTAAATATCAACCCTCCTCACCTTACCTTCTCCCCTCAAGGGAGAAGGAACTATTAAATAAATTTAAGAAAATTTTCCCCTCGCCCCTTCGTACAGAGCGGGTCAGGTTGATGGGCATTTATTTTCATTATCATCTGGTGCCGAAATCTAACTTACGGGTTTAACTCAAATAAAAACAAAAAAACCATTACTATAATATTTAATTTTTATGATTATAACATATTTTTATGAAATATTATTTGAAATTTTATCGAATATATCCATTGCTATTCCGGTATTATTTTTTCAGCTCTTTTATAATCTCTTCAACTTCTTTTTGACCCTCTTCATAAAACCTCTCCTCTTCAGGATCCAACTCTTTCAACAACCTTAAAAACTCTCCAACGTGTACTTTTTCTTCATTGGCAATATCAAGAAGGACTTCTTGGCTTAATTTATCATTGGTGCTTTCAGCGGTCTGTTGATAAAGCTGAATAGCTTCAAATTCTGCCGCAATCATGAATCGTATTGCTCGAACTAACTCTTCATGAGTTAGTTTTCGGTCATTTTTAAGAAACGTAAATGGACTACTAAATTCTGGCATTTTTCTACCCCCTTCAATCAAAATTTTTAATTATTAGAAAATATATAATAAATTCGGCCTTTATATCAAGCCTCTATCGACTTAATAATAAAAAAGAATAATCTAACTTTTTTAAGAATCTATAATGATTATAATGAAAGCTTTTATTTTATCATCTAATAAATCCGTCATTTTGATGAGTGTAGCAATTACCATAACAGTGATTGTTGATGAGCGAATAGGGTTCTACAATATTTAGTGTGAAAC
>DPKX01000056.1:2259-3602 GCA_003542295.1 Candidatus Atribacter hydrocarboniphilus | reverse complement strand
ACCATTAAAAAACATAAAACAACCTCCCCGCTGCAAAGCAGCACCCCTCCAAGGTGATGAATTATTCAATATATTCCATCATTGAGAGGGGATTCAGGGGGGTGTGCCTTTTTATTTTTGTTCGATCATTTATAATGCCTTCTTATATTTTCATGATAATAGGCTGCTATTCTTCATGAAAATGGCCTGGAGCCGAAGTACTGGCTGTTTTGAAAATTCGTTCTACATAGTGAATAAATTCTACATAGGATGCAATGTACTTCCTGCCTGCTGGAATGTCATCGGAAGGAAAATCACGGTGAATTTTGACTTGTTGAAAGTGTTTTTTGATACCTTGCACAACAATATCAGTTATTTGCTCTAAAAGATTCTGAATTTCACCAGTATGAATAGCTTGATCGGCAGCTTGAATAGCTGGAGATGATTCGGAACCAGCAGGCTTAAGACCAGTAAACGGGGCTCCTTCTCCGGCACGGTGAAGACGTACCAACGTTTCAAAAAAAAGACGATCGGCTAATTCACGAGCTTCAGGACTCAGTTCACGAATATTTAGTGTTTTTTGAAAAATATCTTGTATTTCTGCTTCATTTTCAGGTGGAATCCATATTAAAATTAGATTGATGTTTTTCGTTTCCAAAGCTTTTTGAGCTGCTTGTACTACCGGACCATCCATGGTATCACAATGAGCTTCGCAGATTGAGGTTTTTAAGAAGTACAAAACTAAAGCAACAAGAATTGTAAATAAAATAACCATAGTATCGACCTCACATCTCTTGATATTTAATATTGATTCCCATTATACTCATGCTCATGATGGCAAACAACATTTTTCCAGACAAAACCGAACATTCCAATGAGCTCCATCAAGGCATTTTGGCATCACTTCCTATTTTTATCGGATACATACCAGTTGCGATAACTTTTGGGCTCTTAGCAAAAGCCACAGGTTTAAGCTTGTTGGAATCATTTCTTTTTTCTGCGCTGGTATTTGCCGGTGCCAGTCAATTCATGGCTTTACAATTGATGTCTCTAGGGGTAGCTCACCTCCAGATCATAGCTATTACCTTTATTATGAATTTTCGGCATTTTTTAATGAGTTCCTATCTATCAACCCTTTTCCCAACCTACGAACATCATTGGCTCCCTTTTATTAGTTTTGGTATAACCGATGAATCGTTTGCTTATTTTTCAACTCAAAAACAAAATCAGGAAAAACATTTTATTCTCGGCTTACAGTATTCTGCCTATGCGAGTTGGGTTGGGGGAACGGTCATTGGATATTTATTCGGAGCAATCATTCCACCCATTATACAAGCCAGTATGGGAATTACTCTTTATGCGCT
>DPKX01000056.1:1782-2131 GCA_003542295.1 Candidatus Atribacter hydrocarboniphilus | reverse complement strand
TAGGAGCTCTACTGATGGGTAAAGATGAGGAGGAGGTTCAATGAACGTTATATTATTGATTGTAGGCATGATGGTAGTCACCTTTTTCCCTCGTTATCTTCCTTTTGTGACTATATCAAAATGGAACCTACCTGGCTTCGTCAAAAAGNNGTATGGGAATTACTCTTTATGCGCTCTTTATAGCTTTGCTTATTCCTGAAGTGAAAAAATTCTATCCAGCTGCCATAACTGCCGGTATTGGTGGATTGACTCATTCACTCCTCACCTGGTTAAAAGTTTTTTCCCCTGGTTGGAATATTATTATTGCTATATTAAGTGCGGCTATTTTAGGAGCTCTACTGATGGGTAA
>DPKX01000056.1:0-1702 GCA_003542295.1 Candidatus Atribacter hydrocarboniphilus | reverse complement strand
GAACCTACCTGGCTTCGTCAAAAAGTTTCTCAGATTTATCCCCTACGCAGCATTAGGAACCCTGATTCTACCCGGAGCAGTTATGGCAATTCCTGGTTTTCCTTGGGCGGCAATCGCGGGAATTATTGCGGCTATTCTTTTTTCTTGGTTTAGAAAAGAAATTATTCTCACCGTGGTTGTTTCAATTTTTGCGGCGTATCTGGTTCTATATTTATCGGGATATTAACTCATTCTCACTCCAAAGCTACCTTTCTTCGATTAACAGTATTTCATAGAGATGAGGCCAATGTTTTCCGGTAACGAAGAAACGATTGTTGGTTTGGTCAAAAGCTATTCCATTGAGTACATTTTTCGATAGATCACTTTGTTCTTCTAACCCGGTTAAATTGATCCATCCTATGACTTGGCCATCATCTGGGTCAACGATGAGAATAAGGTCAGTGTGCCAAACATTGGCATAAATTTTTCCATTAATAAATTCTAATTCGTTCAGTTGGTTAATCATTAGCCCATTTAAATGGACTTGAACTTCCTTGGTTATCAAAAAGTTATTTGGGTCTAAAAAACGAAGAGTGTCTGATCCATCACTGATTATTAAATTTTGTTTATCATGGGTAATTCCCCAGCCCTCGTAAGGAAATTCAAAAGAACCGATGTACTCAAAACTATCTTTTTCATATAAAAAACCAAGGTGGGATTTCCAGGTGAGTTGGATAAGAAGGTTATTAAAAAGAGTAAGACCTTCAGCAAAATGAATCTCATCGATTTTTTTTTCCAATAAAACATCTCCAGTCATAAGGTCAATTTTTCTTAAGCTTGAATCGCCGTACAATCCGGTGCTTTCGTACAAAAAGCCTTCATGAAATATTAAGCCTTGGGTAAATGCCTGGGAGTCATGGGGATACGTAGCAATAACCTGGTAGGTGTATTCTGTTAAGCTTTGATTTTTGGAAAGCTGCTTGAAAAGCCATTCTTGGTTTTGAACCAAACCATGTGCTGAAACAGAGAAGATCGGCAGGGAAAATACCAAGAAAAGTATTGATATAGGTTTTAAAACAAAGAGAAGATGTTTCTTCATGATTCATAATATTATCATTATTTGTAAAAGAATTCAGAGTAAAGATGAAATCACTTTGTGATAACTAGTATGAAGATATTTATGTTGCTTCGCAGTACCAGATGAGAATGAAAATTCCTTATTCAGAAATCAATCTCCCCCTTTAGCAAAGAGCATTAGGGGGATTTGAATTTTTTGCTGCTCCGTCATTGTGAGGAGACTAACCGTTCTATGGTTGGGCGACGTGGCAATCTCATTCCTAAAAGCAGTGAGTCGTGAGAAGTGAAACGTGAGCCGAATAAAATATTAAGATTTGATGAGCTTTGATGGCGAGAAACCCATGAAAAAAGCTTCCCCCTTTAGCCAAAGAATAAAAAAACCTAAAAAGATGAGATCCTCACGGCTTCAAAAAACGAAGCCTCAGGATGACGGCATTTTTTAATTTGTCATTCTGAGGAGCGTATTATGCGACGTGAGAATCTCATCCTTTCCAGTTCCACAAATTTTAAAAGATGAGATCCTAATACGGCAAAGCAACGCTCAGGATGACGACATTTTTTAATTTGTCATCGTATATTGATTCCGATACCAAAAATACCAAATAATTACTAAAATGTTTTATAAAAGAAAAAAGAAGGTGGAAAA
>DPKX01000271.1 GCA_003542295.1 Candidatus Atribacter hydrocarboniphilus | reverse complement strand
CAAGATGTTTTATTTTATCAAGAAATCCAAATTATTTATATTTTATAAAGAAAAATTGTCCGGAGCTGGACAATAAGATTGAGACAAGGGCGTTTTGCTCCGTTGGTGGAGCAAAGCGCCCTTTTTTTTATCGACTAAGGAGGTTAATGTAAAATGGCATGTTGTATGCAAACCAAGGATGAAGTTCTGAGTTTCTGCGAAAAAAACAACGTACGATTTATCCGACTCTGGTTTACCGATGTGTTGGGAAGTTTAAAGAGCTTTGCTATTACCTACCAAGAATTAGAAGGTGCCCTCAATGAAGGAATGGGATTTGACGGATCTTCAATCAAAGGTTTTGCTCGTATTGATGAAAGTGACATGATGGCTTTTCCAGATCCTTCAACATTTCAAATCCTTCCCTGGAGAAGTGGTGAAGAAAAAGTGGCTCGGATGTTTTGCGATATCACCAATCCGGATGGAACTCCCTACAAAGGAGATCCAAGATATGTGCTCAAATCGAAACTGATGAAATTAGCCGAAAAAGGGATGTCCTTTTATGTCGGTCCTGAGTTGGAATTCTTTTATTTTAAAAGCGATACTGACCCTACTCCATTGGATAGAGGGGGGTATTTTGATCTCACCACTTTGGATGCCGCCTCCAATCTCCGCCGGGATACCATTCGAACCTTAGAAGATATGGGTATAAAAGTTGAATACAGCCACCATGAGGTTGCGCCTTCTCAACACGAAATCGATCTGCGCTATACCGATGCTTTAAAGATGGCTGACAACGTGATGACCTACCGAATCGTAGTCAAAGAGATCGCGCAAAAATATGGATTTTATGCCACTTTCATGCCCAAACCTTTGGCGGGTATAAATGGTTCAGGGATGCACGTCCATCAATCTTTATTCAATGGCGATCATAATGGATTTTTTAATGGAGAAGATACTTATTATCTCTCTGATATGGCAAAAAAATATATTGCCGGAATTCTAACCCATGCCCGAGAAATAGCACTGGTAACCAATCAATGGGTTAATTCATATAAGAGGCTGGTACCAGGCTATGAAGCTCCGGTTTATATTTGCTGGGCAAGACGAAACCGATCAGCTTTGGTTCGAGTTCCACTTTATAAACCTGGGATGGAGAAAGCGACTCGAATTGAGGTGAGAAATCCCGATCCGGCTTGCAATCCCTATTTGGCTTTTTCGGCCATGTTGACTGCTGGACTGGCCGGTATAGAAAACAATTATCAACTTCCCGATCCGATAGAAAAGGATGTTTATCATATGAGTCAGAAAGATCGGGAGTCTTATCGAATCAAATCGCTCCCCGGGAGCTTAAGAGAAGCCATTGATTGTGCATCTGAAAGCAGCTTGCTGAAAAACGCTCTCGGTGATCATATTTATGAATATTTAATTCAGAGTAAACAAATTGAATGGGATGAATACCGAACTGTGGTCCATCCCTATGAAGTTGAGCGCTATCTACCGATTCTATAATTCCCATCATGTGGGGTCAGGTCTTGATTCTTGAATTTTAACCAGCGGTGATATTGAAGAACCGAGGAAATGAGCAGCTGAAATTGAAGAAAGGATGAGATTCTCACGGCTTCCGATTACGAAGCTTCTTGATGACGCAACACCACAATTCTTTCTCCTTTGATGGGAGAAGGAGAGGATAGGGCGAAATTTTTCTCATCACTGTTCACGGTTTAGAAAAAGATCGAGGTGAAGAAATCATGAGAGAGGACCAACTTTACCGCATACCGTCCGGATGTGCCGTAGTTGGCATTCTGAACCAAGATGGATTAAGGATTTCGGGTGAAGGAATCATCCGTTCAATAGCCGTAATGCATGATCGTTCCAACGGCTTGGGAGGTGGTTTTGCGGGATACGGTATCTATCCGGATTTCCCCGATCTTTATGCTTTCCATATTCTTTATGATGATCGGCAAGCGGTTTTAACGACTGAAGATATCATCCAAAATTTATGTGAAGTCGAACTCGCTGAAGAAATTCCTTTTCGGGAAATTAAAGAAGTCCAAAACTATCCCTATTTTAAAAGATACTTTCTCTATCCGAAAGGAAAAATTTTCTCTGAAGACGATGAAGTGGTTAAGCTAGTAATGAAAATTAATTCTTCGGTTGCAGGAGCTTATGTTATTTCCAGCGGAAAAAATATGGGAATTTTTAAAGGAGTTGGTTATCCAGAAGACATTGGCCGTTTTTTTCGGCTGGAAGAATATCAAGCTTATTGTTGGATATCTCATGGTCGGTTTCCCACCAACAGCGTCGGATGGTGGGGAGGTGCTCATCCTTTCGGTTTGCTTTCCTGGTCGGTTGTTCATAATGGTGAAATTTCTTCTTATGGGATAAACCGACGTTATTTACAAAATTTTGATTATCACTGCAATTTGCAGACCGATACCGAGGTTATTACCTATTTAGTTGACTTGCTCGGACGAAAGCACCAAATACGGATACCCTTTCTCGGCTCGGTTTTAGCCAGTCCTTTCTGGCATGAGATCGATTTAATGCCGGAACCGGAAAAGACTTTTTATCGTTCGCTACGCATAATTTACGGCGGAGCACTATTAAATGGTCCTTTCAGTATCATTGTTGGTTTTGATAAGGGAATGTTTGGATTAGTGGATCGGATCAAACTTCGTCCCATGATCGCTGCGTGGAAGGATTCAACTTTTTATTTATCCAGTGAAGAATCGGCTATTCGTGAAATTGCTCCTGATTTGGATGAAATAAGACCTCTCCAAGCAGGTGAAGTCGTCTCTGGACAGGTGGGTGAAAAAATAAGCTATGGCAAAAAGTGTTTTGTTTCCAGAGTTTAAAGTTATTCGTGATACCGACCGTTGCATAGCATGCCAGGTCTGTGTTCGTCAATGTGCCAATGATGTCCATCATTATGATCAGGATGACGATACAGTTTCTTGCCAAGACGAACGATGTGTTGGCTGTCAGCGATGCGTTACTCTGTGTCCAACCAATGCCTTGGAAGTTAAAAAAAGAGAAGTTGGTTTTCATCCGAATGCCAATTGGAGCATACAGCATATCCGCAACCTCTATAAACAATCGGAAACCGGGGGTGTACTGCTCTCTAGTATGGGGTGTGATCAACCTTATCGCATCTATTGGGACCATCTCTTGTTAAATGCCAGTCAGATAACTAATCCATCAATCGATCCCCTCCGGGAACCTATTGAACTAAAAACTTTTTTAGGAGCAAAGGAAGAGATGCTGGATATCGATTGGGATCAAGATTTTCCAGTGATTAAAACCCAGCTGGCACCACAACTGGAATTAAATCTTCCCATATTGTTTTCAGCTATGTCCTATGGTTCGATAAGCTATAATGCCTTCCACTCTATTGTTGAAGCCGCCCGTGAAGTTGGAACCCAATGTAATAGCGGTGAGGGGGGGTTGCACCCCGATTTTTATCCCTATGGAAAAAACATTATTGTCCAAGTGGCTTCCGGTCGCTTTGGTGTCCATCGGGATTATCTCCAGGTAGCAGGAGCAGTTGAAATTAAGATTGGTCAGGGAGCGAAACCGGGTATTGGTGGGCATCTCCCTGGTGAGAAGGTCTCATTGGAAATTTCCCAAACTCGTAAAATCCCCGAGGGGTCCGATGCCATTTCCCCGGCACCCCATCATGATATTTATTCAATAGAAGATTTACAGCGTTTGATATTTGCTATAAAGGAATCGATT
>DPKX01000078.1 GCA_003542295.1 Candidatus Atribacter hydrocarboniphilus | reverse complement strand
TGCTCATTCTTTTCTCGCTAACATCTCCAGTTTTTTTTAGTGTTAATAATTTATTAAACGTTGTTCGTCAGGTGTCTCTTTTGGGGATTATTGCCATGGGTATGACTATGGTGATTGTTTCTGGTGAGATAGACCTTTCAGTTGGAGCGGTGTATGGTCTTGCGGCAGTTGTTGCAGGCATGCTGATGACTAATGGAGTTTGAATAATAATTTCAATTATTTTTGCACTCTTGGCTGGTATGGGTTTTGGTTTAATCAATGGAATACTTGTAACTTATGCTAGGATTCCAGCTTTAATTGTAACTTTAGGTACGCTTAATGTGGCACGAGGTGCTGCACTGATTGCCAGCAAAGCTCAAGTTATTTCTACTAGTCATCGTACCGTGGCTGATCCAGCTATAAACACTTTTCTATTTATTGGACAGGGGAAGCTCTTCGAAATCATCCCCATGATGAGTATTTTTTTTCTTATCACCGCAGTAGTATCATATTTTATATTTAATAAAACCATTATGGGTTTCCATATGCGTGCAGTTGGTGGAAATAAATTGGCAGCCCGGGCATCAGGTATCAACGTTATGATGATTAAAGTTGCTGCTTTTGTTATTACTGGATTTTTCTGTGCATTAGCGGGAATCTTGAACCTATCTTTTCTTGCCAACGTTCAGGGTACAGTTGGTTATGGGTTGGAGCTGGATGTAATTGCTGCGGTAATTATTGGTGGAACCAGTATGTCCGGAGGAGAAGGGACAATTTTAGGAACAACTATTGGAGTATTAATCATGGGAGTTCTCCGGAACGGTCTTATATTATTGGGAGTTTCTCCATTCTGGCAAATTTTGATTATTGGCTTGGTCATCATTGGCGCTGTTGGATTAGATACCTGGACTTCCAAGCAGAAAATATCTTAATGTTTTATCCAAAATAAGTTTGAAACAGTTGACACGGAAAAGGAGGTATTGTTTTTGGAAGAACTGGTGATTTTTAAAAATATCACTAAAAAATATCCAGGTGTAGTTGCTCTTGATGAGGTAAATTTTTCTATTCAAAAAGGTGAGATTCATGCTATTGTTGGAGAAAACGGAGCCGGAAAATCAACTTTAATGCATATCTTAGGTGGGGAAATTCAACCTGATGGTGGCGAAATTATATATAAAGGGAAACCAGTAGTTATTGCAGATCCTCACGCCGCACGTTTATTGGGAATAAGTATAGTCTATCAAGAATTGAAGTTGTGTCCCAACCTTTCGGTGGTTGAAAATATTAATTTAGGAAGAGAAAAAAAGATCAATCGGAAAGAAATGTGCCAGGAATGTAGTTTGGTATTACATTCTTTGGGTGCTAATATTAATCCTCGAGTCTTGGTAAAAAACCTTTCGATTGCTGAACAGCAAATGGTTGAAATCGCTAAGGCAATTAGCTTTCAATCAGAGGTACTTATCTTAGATGAGCCAAATTCAGCGCTCACGTTAAATGAAACCGAAAACCTTTTTCGTAACCTATTAAATTTGAAGGAGAAGGGTGTCACTATCATTTTTATTTCCCACAGGCTAGAGGAAGTATTTAAAATCTCTGATCGTATTTCGGTTTTACGAGATGGAAAGTATTTGGCAACTTTTCCAACTAATGAGATAAACATAGATCAAATTGTTACTTTGATTGCTGGCAAAAAGTTAGTGAATGAACTCTCTCAAAAAACCATTAAAAATTTTGAAAAAAATCGTTCAGTGCTTGAGGTAAAAAATCTAAGCCGAGGAAAATATTTTAAAAATGTTTCATTTCAATTATTTGAAAAAGAAATATTGGGTATTTACGGTCTACAAGGTTCTGGTAGGACTGAATTATTAGAGAGTATTTTTGGAACTGCCCGAATAGATCAAGGTGAGATATTTCTTTATGGAAGAAAGATAAATATTACCAGTTCTAAGCTGGCGATAAAAAATGGACTAGCCATGGTCCCAGAAGATCGAAGAAAAACTGGGCTGTTTTCAAATATGGATGTTAAGGAAAATATCAATATTTCAAACCCAAAGGAAATTGCTCCATTTGGATTTATCAATAAGAGAAAAGTTTTTGAAATTGCAAAAAAACTGGTTCAGAGTCTTAGCATCAAGGTGGGAAGTGTTTCTCAAATGGTGAAAAATTTGAGTGGTGGCAACCAACAAAAAGTTATTATATCGCGTTGGTTGGCTACTCAACCGAAGATATTTTTAGTAGATGAGCTCACTCGAGGTATAGATGTTGGAGCAAAAGCTGAAATTTATAGGATTTTACAACGATTAAGAAATGAAGGGTTATCAATTCTTTTGGTTTCTTCTGAATTGCAGGAAGTATTGGCTGAATGTGATCGGATACTAGTTATGAGGAATGGGGCTTTAGTTGCAAATTTGTTTGGTGATCAGGCAGATAAGGAAACAGTTTTAAAGTATGCTTTAAAGGGATGAAACATTGGCAAAATAAATAAAGAACTTAATCGTGGGGAGGAAAAAAATGGAGAAATTTAAAATTGGTGTTGGGTTATGGTGTGTAAGTTTTGCTGCAGATCGGTTTTTGGCCAGTGGGTACCGACCGATGCATTCATTAGAAGAACAAATAAAAATTGTTGCACGGATTCCAGGGGCAGAGTCAATCGATCTGCATACTTCTGATCTGAATGGTATTGACATTAAGGATGTAGCGAAAATGGCTAAGGACAATGGTTTAATAATTAACGCAGTGAATGCCAATATTTTTGGAGATCCGGTTTATAAATATGGTGCATTTACGAATACCGAGGAAAAAATTCGGAGGCAAGCGATTGATCTTTCCAAAAAGAGCATTGATATGGCCAGGGAATTAGGTGCAAAAGTTTCATCTCTATGGCCTGGTCAAGACGGTTTTGATTACTATTTTCAAAATGATTATTACTATCAATGGGATAGTACCATTGCTGCTATGAAGGAAATTAGTGCTTATGCATCGGATATACGAATTGGTTACGAGTTTAAGCCAAAAGAACCACGAATGTTTTCTTTGATTAATAATGCCGGGAAAGCGGTTTATCTCGCTAATGAAGTCAATGCACCCAATTTTGGCCTTACCCTCGATTATGGACATGCTCTTTTTGCCCATGAAAATGCTGCAGAATCATTATGTGTAATAAATCGAGCTGGTAAATTATTCAATGTTCATTTCAATGATGCTTATGGAACCTGGGATGACGATTTAATTGCTGGGTCGGTAAATATCTGGAGTAACCTAGAATTTTTCTGGTACTTGAAGCAAACCGATTATCAGGGATATGTAACCCTCGATATGTTCCCATACCGGGAAGATCCTTTTGAAGCTTGCAGTCTTGCAGTTAGAATGATTCAGAGTTTGGAAGAAATTGTTGACCAGCTCGATAGTCAGAAGATTCGAGAATATCAGAAAAAAAATGATGCTGTTGCTGCGCTGGAGCTTTTAAGAAAAGTAGTTTTGGAAAAAAAATAAATAAATATTTTCATTGAAATATTCTATACTTAGGGAAGAAAGGAGGCTATGAATTCTATATTCTTTTAAATTACTTATTAGATGGAGGGGTACTATGAAAAAACAAACATCAATTATTGTATTAGCCATATTAGTTATAGCTGTATTTTTTACAGGGATAGCAAATGCAGCAGTAAATAAGGATCCAAAAGACATCGAAATTCCTTGTATATATCTTGATGTCTCCATCAACTTTGCTCAAGCACTTAAAGCTGGAATTGATGCAGCTGCCAAGGAGTTTGGTGTAAATGCTTATATTGATGGACCGGTCAATTGGAATATTGATCAACAAGTATCAATCATTGAAAACTACATTACC
Source organism: Candidatus Atribacter hydrocarboniphilus (assembly GCA_003542295.1). Lineage (GTDB taxonomy): Bacteria > Atribacterota > Atribacteria > Atribacterales > Atribacteraceae > Atribacter > Atribacter hydrocarboniphilus. The sequence continues at coordinate 1,067 of DPKX01000078.1, read as the reverse complement.
AAAAAAGTTGATGGTTTAGCAATCGCTCCTCTTAGTTCAGAAGTTATAGACCCAATTATCGCAAAAGCATTAGAAGCAGGGATTCCGGTTGTAACCTTCAACACAGATTCTGAAACGTCTAAAAGAATAGCTTTTTATGGTCAGGATACTGTTGAGTCTGGTCGAGTACAGGCAAAATTTTTGGCCGATTACCTGGGAGGGAAAGGCAAGGTTCTTATCACCAGTTGTGATGCAGCTGCTCCCTGGTCCCAGAATCGAGAAAAAGGTGTAAGAGAAAAAATGGCCGAGTATCCCGATATTGAAGTTATTGGTATTCTTAACGCTAAAGGAGACGAGCAAACTACTTATGCTGCAATCGAAAATGCTATTGTTGCCAATCCTGACCTGGCAGGTATTGCCAGCCTTGATGCGGTGACTACTCCAGCAGTTGGTCGGGCAATAATTCGATACAACCTCATCGGAAAAGTGAAACAAGTAGGCCATGATTTAATGCCAGAAACGCTCGATAATATTAAAGCTGGCGCTACCAACGCTTCTTTAAGCCAAAATCCATTTATGCAAGGATACCAACCAGTGAAAGCACTTTTTGAACACTTGACCAAGGATGTTCCTTTGGAAAGCTTGGATACAGGAATTTTAAAGGTAGATGAAACCAACGTTGATGAATTTCTTAAGAGATTAGAAGAGGGAGATCCAACGGTTGGATAAAACCAGAAAATTAAGATAAGGTAGCTGTTAAATTTGCCAACCTCTATTATGAAAGAATAAAAGTAGAGGTTGGCATTCTACGAATAAAAGCAGTGCTGAGTAGATAAAGATCAAATAATGGTATCTTGTTTTCATTCTTTAATTATTTAAATTTTTAGGTTACCATCAATCCGTCTTTTTATAAAAATTAGTAAAATTAGGTTATTAAGCCATTATGTACTAAATTGTAGAAAATCTATGTAAGTATTTTTAATCTTTCCTTTTGTGCGCAATGTTCCTTATTAAGGTTTATCATATAAATAAAGACTTATAAACCAAAAAATATTCTTCATAAAAGCTCTTTCATGAAAAAAATTTAT
>DPKX01000088.1 GCA_003542295.1 Candidatus Atribacter hydrocarboniphilus | reverse complement strand
CGATGGTTCAACTGAATCAGAATGGGAAGAACTCATGAAAGAAGTATTGGAAAACCTGTCATATTATATGAACAAATTTGCTTTTGCCCAGGCTTTGGAAAGCATATGGAAATTGGTCCATTATTGTAACCGCTATATCGAGAAACGAGCCCCTTGGGTTCTAAATAAAGATCTGGACAAAAGAAATGAGTTAAATCAGGTCATGTATCTATTATTGGATAGTTGTCGGATATTGGCTTTTATGACCTACCCATTTATGCCTTCAACAGCTATCCAATTATGGAGTCAATTAGGCTTTAAAACTCCTCTTACGTCAATGACTTTAAGCCTTGAAGTTATTTGGAATCAGAGTCCCAATCTTTTTGAATTGGGAAAGCCAGTTCCACTCTTCCCAAGAATCTTATGAGATATTCAAAAACCTGATATCAGTGTAATTAAATAATGATAATATTTTTACCGATCATCGTCTATTCATCACTCATCACAGATTTTGCATTGGATATTATTTATCGAGAATTAAACCAAGAAAGAAGGAGGAATCAATATGCCTCTCCCAGAAATAAACTTAGAGGACTTTCAAAAGATTGATCTACGAGTGGGAGAAATTTTAGCAGTTGAACGATTAGAAGGTACTAATAAACTCTTGGTTCTTCAGGTTAATTTGGGTGATGAGGAAAGAACCTTGGTAGCCGGTCTTGCCCCCTATTATTCCCCGGAAGAAATGGTTGGGAAAAAGATCATTGTTTTGGCCAATTTAAAACCGGCTAACATTCGTGGGATCAAATCCCAAGGTATGTTGTTAGCTGCTGATAATGGGCAGGGGACCGTGAGTTTTTTAACCCTTGATCGAGATATGTCACCAGGTAGCAAGGTGAGATGAGTTTTTGGATTGATACCCATGCCCATTTGGATGGGCGGGAGTTTGATCCCGATCGGAGCGAAGTTATACGAAGAGCAGAAGAGGTCGGCGTAAAGCGCATTATCAATGCTTCTTCTTCTTTTTCTTCGTGTCGTGAATCGCTTCAGATAGCCCATGATTACTCTTCAGTATTTGTAGCAATAGGCATACATCCACAGGAAATAAAAAACTCTCTCCCCGATTTTACTGAGCTGGAAAAGTTACTTTCTCATCCAAAAGTTGTGGCGATTGGTGAAACTGGATTAGATTATTATTGGGATTCTCAATATATTCTCAATCAAAAAAAAGCTCTTCAAATTCATATCGAATTAGCTGAACAAAATCGGTTCCCTTTGATTCTTCATTCTCGGTCTTCAGATAAAGATCTGATTGAAATTTGCCAAAATTCGACGAGAAACATTCCACTCATTTGGCATTGCTTTTCAGGGGATGAAGGAGCTTTTCACAAAGCCTTAGCGATGGACTTTTATTTTTCTCTGGGAGGCGTTATGACCTTTCCCAATGCTCATCGTTTAAGAGGGTTCGTGCCTAGAATTCCTCTCGATCGACTTCTTTTGGAAACTGATTCGCCCTATCTTGCTCCGCAAAAGAAAAGAGGGAGGCGAAATGAGCCCTCTTATTTAGTTGAAACTGCGAAATTTCTATCCGAATTGTTGGGCATTTCACTGGATAGGTTGCAGGATCAGATCTTCCAAAATATAAAGGACATTTTTGGAGAAAAGTTGAATCAAAGGTGACGGAACAGTAAAAAATCAAATCCCCCTTACCCCCTTCTTTTCTAAAGGGGGAGACTGATTCCAGAATTAGTATTTTTATCCTCATCTGATGCTGTAAAAGCAGTATGAAGGTCTATTTTATTCTTTTATTTTAAAAAGAGGTTAAAGAATAAGTTAAACATTGAGAAAAAACAAAACCATGAAAACCAAACGATGAATTCAAACTTTTTCAGAAAGGGGGAACGGAAAAAGCTGAAATGAGTTATAATGAAGTAGAAGATATTTGAAACAAGGATGTTGCTTATGCTTAAAATGAAAGTTCAAGGGCTGATGTTTGACCAAAAAAATTCTATGGCCGTCGTGGTTTTGATTGATGAGGAAGAAAAAAGAAGCCTTCCTATATGGATAGGCTTGTTTGAAGCGCAAGCGATTTTACTTGGTCTTCAGGAGGTAGACACTCCACGACCGCTTACTCATGATCTGATATCATCCATTCTTCAAAAACTTGATACCAAATTGGATAAGGTGGTTATCACCAGTATTGTCGACAACACTTTTTATGCTTTGTTATATCTTAAATTGAATGAACAAGAAGTTACTGTGGATTCTCGTCCCAGCGATGGTATCGCACTAGCATTAAAGACTGGTGCGCCAATTTTTATTTCCGAGGAAATTATGAGTTCAACCACGGTAGCTATGGGTGATATTGATGATAAAGAAATTGAGGATTTTCGTAAATTTTTAGAAACCTTGAAACCTGAAGACCTTCAAAAATACTTGGGTCAGGATAAGTAAAAAAGTCTTTGGGAATCATAGTGCTTTTTAGTTGTTATAACTTTCACCAGGAGGCAGGAAATGACCATTGCGGTTGAGAATACTGATGGACAGATCCGGGTAAGTGCCAGCACTCTCAGTGAAATTATTGCACGAGAAATTGTTCAAGTACCTGGTGTAATGGATTCTTTTGAAAGCCTTCTCCATTTGATAAAGTTTTCAGAAAACGGACAATTTTTTCAAACCAATGATAAGATTGATGTCCAACATCGGAGCATAGAAGCCAACATTACCTTAACTCTTGATCAGAACTGTATTTTTTGGAAAGTTGCCAGCGATGTGCAAAATAGAGTCTATTCGATTATTGAAAAGCAGTTTGGTTTTTCTTTAAAAAAGGTAAATATTGAAGTTGGAAAAGTAGAGTGGTCAATCACCTAATCAATACTGGCAATATTTAAAGGAGGTTATTTCTTTTTTTAAAAAATAAAAAATTTGAAGGGGGGATGTACATTGTACAATCCCGAGGGTCTTTGTCAGGTTTGTCGGTACTGTGATCCTGAAAAGAAAAAAGTAGGCATTTATCGGTGTCTTTTAGGAGAACAAAAAGAGAGAACTGTACCGGTTGATAAATGTGATTATTTTTTCCCTGATCATCTTTCTACTCTTGAAGGGAACTCAGCAACGGTGGAAGGGTAGATTCTGACAAAGACCTAAAAAACGAATGCGTGAAGCGGCAAAACTAGGTCAAAATTTTTTAAAGAATACCGGTGTTTTAGAGAAAATAATTGAATTTTCCGACCTCACCAAAGGTGATTGCGTGGTTGAGATAGGTGCTGGAGTGGGAAATCTTACCGGGCGATTAGCCCAGTACTGTGGTGAAGTGTTGACTTTTGAAATTGACCCTATTCTTTACCAAAAAACGCTAAACGAACTGCCTTTTCATACAAATATCCACTTTTTTAATCAGGATTTTTTAAAAGCTGATCTCCTTCAGATTTTAGCCCCGTTTTCTAAATACTCTTTTAAAGTTGTTGCGAATATTCCTTATAGTATTTCATCAGCAATTATGTATAAAATCATACAAATTCCCATACTTTGGACGAGATTGGTTTTAATGGTCCAAAAAGAATTTGGTCAAAAAATTATGGCTCAACCTGGTGAGAAAAAACGAGTTCCTTTATCAGTTATTTTTCAAATGCGTTATCAAGTTCAGCAACGATTTGAGGTATCCCGGGGCAGCTTTCGGCCTATGCCCCGGGTAGATTCATTGGTTCTGAAATGCTTGCCCGGAAATGATCCACCAAATATAGCGACGATCAATAGAGTGGCAAACTTAACTCAATATTTTTTCCAACAGAAAAGAAAGAGAATTTCCAGTCGGTTGCGAACGATTATTGATCCTGAAGTTATCAATAATGCTGGAATTCCAATCACCAAAAGACCAGAAGATTTGACTGAACTGGAATGGGTCAAACTCTCGGAAATTTTAACTCAATTAAAGAAAATAGAGCAATAATCATTCGTTTCTAAAACTCATTTTTCGTTGATTTTTTTTTAGATTAGTATTATAATTAACTAAAATTATGGAGAACGAGATAATATTGCCAGTCCAGAGCGTTGATCAAATTAAAGCTTGGGTTTTGGAAAAAAAGGGGAAAGAAGTCCGGATCGAAGTAAATAAAGGTCGCAAAAAAACAGTCATAAGAGAAGGAGTAATTGAGACTGCTTATCCATTCTTTTTCACACTAAAGATGGATGTTGATGGTTGTTGCCAACGGATTTCTTTTAATTATGTTGATATTCTCACAAAAACCATTGAACTTGAATTGATATAAAGAATATATGCTTTTTAATACCCTTTAACAACTGAAAGAGATACATTCTCTTCCTTCGAACTTCTTCTTTTTTAACTCTTCCCTTGATGGTTTTCAATGGAGTTTTAGTCTTTTTTCTATATAATGGAATGGTGATGGAAATTTAATGTATTCAATTTTAGAGGAATCCATTTAAAATATCAAAAAATGATTCAACCAAAACATTTTTTTCCATTTGATGTCAATACTCGGGAAGCGGTTAGGATTCAGAAAGACCTAACCCAACAGGTTTCTTTTTCTTTCCCTTTCCACCCCCAAGAAATACATTGCTTAGCGGGGGTTGATGTTTCTTATCTGAAAAAAAACCTTGCCTGTGCAGTTATTGTCGCTTTTTCTTATCCTGAACTTCAGGTCATTGAAGCTGTTCATTCGATAAAAAAAGTTCAATTTCCCTACATCCCAGGCCTGCTCTCTTTTCGCGAGGGACCAGTGGTAGCATCTTCTTTTCAACTTTTAAAAAGTATTCCTCAAATTTTCTTTTTCGATGGCCAGGGAATTGCCCATCCACGGGGAGTGGGGTTAGCCACTCATATGGGAATTCTTTATAATATTGTGTCAATTGGTGTCGCTAAAAGTCTGTTGGTAGGTCAGTATGTAGAGCCTCGCTCGAGAAAGGGCGAATATTCCTGGATTTTTTACCATGATCAAATAATTGGCGCCGCTCTACGGAGCAGGAAAGAAGTAAAGCCAATTTTTGTATCACCAGGCCATCGGATTGATTTACAAAATTCCATTGAATGGACATTAAAGGTTACGGGCAAATATCGAATTCCAGAACCGACTCGGATTGCTCACCTTTATGCCGATAAAATAAAAAGGAATGAGGTGGAATTTCGTGAGTATCAATGATATAGCTTCATCGAATTTTGCCGAGGAACAACCAGCGGAACAACAGGATAAAGTCGTTATTACTGTCGTCGGTAAAGACCGTGTGGGCATTATAGCGGCGGTAACTTCTTTATTGGCTGAAAACCAAGTAAATATAGAAGACATTACTCAGAAAATTTTAAATGAATATTTTACCATGATATTAATTGGTGACCTAAGTCACTGCGCTATTTCTCTTGCCGATTTAAAAAAACACCTCATTCAAAAAGGTGAGGAAATCGGTGTCCAAATTTTTCTTCAACATACCAGCGTATTCCAAGCCATGCATCGTATTTAAAGCCGTGATTGAATCAGAAAAGGATAACGGTTTTTAAACCGATTAAAGTAATCGGAGGGATTATGGTGTTATATGATCGATCGGAAATTTTGGAAACAATACGAATGCTTGAAATTGAAAACCTTGATGTCCGAACGGTAACTTTGGGGATCAATATTTTAGATTGTCGAGGAAAAGACGTCATTGACACCTGTCGAAATGTGGTCAATAAAATTCGTTCTTATGCTCAATCCCTTCATGATGTTGTTGAAGAAGTATCGCTTCGATTTGGAATTCCAATTGTAAACCGTCGTTTGGCTATTTCTCCGGTTTCTCTTCTTTTTGGAAAAGACCAAGCGAATGGTCCGGTTGAACTTGCTCTTCTTCTCGATCAACTCTCTCGAGAAATTCGGGTCGACTTTATTGGTGGTTTTACGGCTTTAGTTCAAAAAGGAATAACTCCAGCTGCAGAACATCTCATCCATTCCTTACCAGCTATTTTGACTCAAACCGAACACATTTGTTCTTCAGTCAATGTGGCATCGACACGAAGCGGTATCAATGTCGATGTTATTTTATTATTAGGTAAAATTATTAAAGAAATTGCTCATTTAAGTCAGGACA
>DPKX01000186.1:2591-2988 GCA_003542295.1 Candidatus Atribacter hydrocarboniphilus | reverse complement strand
AAGGCATAATTCAATTGCTTCTTTTATATTTTTCAGGGCTTCATCTATCGTATCTCCTTGAGAATAACACCCATGAAAAGAAGGACATGATACAACATAGCCAGTGTCATCCTGCTCAATAATAACAGGGTACGTTCTCACATCCAACACCTCCAAATTTATTATACCCCATGCCCCCTATTAAAAACCATCCTTCGAATTGAATCATCTAAAATCTTGATGAACTCCTATCGTTACTCTGTAAAATGCAGATCGGTATGTTCCATCAAGCTTTTCTTATTTTCAGGAATTTTTGACCGAACACGAGACGCTCATCAGGAATTCATCTTCGGTAGCAAGCATAAAATAATCTCATCTTAATCTTGGGGGACGAACTAGAAACATAGTTAAAAAAGTT
>DPKX01000186.1:0-2558 GCA_003542295.1 Candidatus Atribacter hydrocarboniphilus | reverse complement strand
ATGGAGGCACACAAAGTATACCTAGGACAAGAATTTATTTATCGGTATCTCCAAAAAGAAAGCGTAACAGATTTGTGTCGATAATATGGCATCTCTAAGAAAACTACCTATAAGTCTATTCATCGGATTCAACTATGAAGTGTGGATCCACTGGAGAGGGAATTCTTGTTAATGACTGTGATAGAATAAAAAAGAATCAAGAAATTTCATACAAGATTCATGATTTTTGAGGTGGAAAAGTGGCAAAAATTTCTATAAACAAAGAAAAGATTGAAGAATTCTGTCGCGAGAATCGAATACGACGGTTAGCGCTATTTGGATCAGTTTTACGCGATGAATTCGGTCCAGAGAGTGATGTGGATGTATTGGTTAAATTCGAATCAGGATCAACTCCAGGATTTTTTGGTTTAGCTCGGATGGAAAGACAATTGTCACTCCTTTTCAATGGAAGAAAAGTAGATATACGGACCCCTGAAGATTTAAGTCGTTATTTCCGTAAAGAAGTTGAAGAAGAAGCAGAGGTTCAATATGCGCAAAAATGATTTGATTCGTCTTCACCAAATAATTCTTACTTTGATATCATTATTTATATACTCTGGCAAACAGGAACCGCTGACCTTCCTGAGCTTATAGCACTTCTTAAAACATACTTACCTCTTCAGAAATAAAATATTATCAGAGGTTTGTTCTTTATTGATACGCTTCGCAATATTTTGTGGCCTCATTTTAATTAACAAAAAGGTAAAGGAACCTCTTTTTTCAAGCCCAAGGCTTCTTGAAATGATTGACATAAGGCACACATCAAGATAATATAATAGTTACAAATGAAAAATTTCGTCTGGAATGAAGATAAGAATGAAAAACTAAAAAGAGAGAGGAATGTCTCTTTTGAAATCATTCTCCTTCAGATTGAAGCTGGGAAGATACTTGATATTCTTGAACATCCAAATTCAGAAAAATATCAAGGACAAAAAATATTTGTTATTGAGTTCGAGGGATATGCTTTTTTGGTTCCTTTTGTAGAAGATGAACAAAAGATTTTCCTTAAAACCATTATTCCCAGTCGGAAAGCAACCAAATTCTATTTAAAAAGAGGGTAAAAGTATGGATCATACGGAAAAATACGAAGAGGATATTATTCAATCCTATGAGGATGGAGAATGGACCTCAACAAAAGAATTAGATAGGTTGAAGAAATACTATGCCCAGCAGGCAAAAAACTCTTTGAAAAAGAATAAGAGAATTAATATTCGTATTTCAGATAGCGACTTGATTCGATTAAAAGCCAAATCAATTGAATCCGGCATTCCATACCAGACTCATGTTGCAATGTTGATTCATCAATATGTAACCGGACAATTAATATTGAAAAATAAGTAAGGTTACTTTGAATTTCTCTTGATATGTTGGGATTTATCTCGCCTTTGACCTCTGCCTTTTTGTTCTTCACTCTTGAATCTCACAGATATAACTTTCGGTTATCAGCTTTTTTTGTTGAGTTTGATAACTTGGTTATGCAGTATATGTACCATGGATATCTACTCAAAAGGTGTGAGAAGCCAAATGGAAATTGGAAGTGTATCCTCAGGTGAAGGGCAAATATCTACAAGAAATCACCTTAATCCTCAAAAAGAGAAAACAACGCTAAAAAAGCAAGCATGTTACAAAGGAAAAATCAAAATCTATGGAATCGAAAATGAATCTAATTCTGAACCAACCCGACTGCATCAATCACTTCAAAAAGTTGGATGGAAAGATCTTGATCATTAGGAATAAATCATTAAGCCGACGGTGGAAGCCATGATCCGGTTAGAAAAATCGCTTTGACCGCATATCTTTTAAGGAAAGTTTTACTCTCAAGGTCTTAAAATAAGTACGAAGTATGTTAAGAGTTGCCGGTTTTACATCCTGTGAAAAGAATTCAAGCTTTTTAGTCCCGAGATTTTTGTTTCCAATTAAAACTTTAGGAATAAACGAGCGATTTGGAAATAGAGAAAAACTCCAATGACATCAACAATAGTGGTGATCAATGGTGTTGCTGAAAGAGCGGGGTCGAATTTTAATTTTTTAAGAAATAGAGGAAGAACAATTCCAATTAAGTTAGAAACAAAAACCACCACCCAAATAGCTAAACCAACTATGATACCGATTATAGCCGGTTCTCGAAGGATGACTACTCTAAAAAAGCCAACCAACCCGAGCAAGCCTCCCAAAAAGCTTCCTACTAAAGATTCTTTTAAAGCAATTGTAAAGATATTCCTAGAATCAACTTCGTTGAGAGCAATTCCCCGAACCATTATTGTGGTGGATTGACTTCCCACATTTCCCCCGGTATCAATTAATGCAGGGATGAAAAAAGAGAGCGATACAACTGTCTGAATGAGTGCCGATTGGTTCTGGATAACAAAGCTGGTTACCATTCCTCCTAGAAGCAGAGCTACTAACCAGAATAATCGGTTCCGAACTTTCTGCATGACACTGGAATGGAGATATTCATCCTCAGTTATTTGTATTGCAGCCAAACGATGAATATCTTCAGTGGCTTCTTCTTCAATGAT
>DPKX01000246.1:6347-6570 GCA_003542295.1 Candidatus Atribacter hydrocarboniphilus | reverse complement strand
ATTATCTCATGCTGTTTTTTAGCAAGAATAGATGTATGATGGGAGAAAACCAGTCTTCACACTTTCAGAGAATGAGAGGGAGAGGGGGCGAGGGGGAGAAAATGATCTTCCCCCGATTTGGTAGAGGGTGAAAGCCAAGAATGAGATTTTGATTATTTTAAATATGTTACCCATAAAAATAGTTCGGATATTTTCAGGGGAAAATATACAATAATGGAATAAA
>DPKX01000246.1:2076-6336 GCA_003542295.1 Candidatus Atribacter hydrocarboniphilus | reverse complement strand
AATCAAGGATTGGGTAAGGGGATTTACTAACCATGAAAAAATATATAATTCTAACAGGGTTGGGAATTATTGTTTTAATTAGTTACTTTTATTTGCAAAGTCGTCCTCTTCAAGTCAAAGGATATATGGTAACCAAAAAAGACATTACCGAAACCATTGTTGCAACCGGAAGAGTAGATTTGGGAAATCGGATCAATATGGCTTTTCAAGTAGGCGGGATTATTGACCAATTGTTTGTTCAAGAGGGACAACAGGTAAAGACCGGAGACCCCCTTGTTGAATTAGAGGATTCGGCAGAAAAAAATCGTTTAGAATTGGCAAAGGTGAATTATGACCTTGCTTTGGCTTTTATGAAGTCGAAAGAAAACGAAGTTCTTGCTGAAGCTCGAGAGATATACAATCAAGCAAAAATTAATTCTCAAACGCTTTATGATCGGTATTTAAAACTCTATTCATTAGTTTCGATCGGAGGGTCTTCGCAAAATGAAGTAAATAACGCTCGGAGTGATTGGGAGGTTGCTCTTTCAAAAGAAGCTTCGGCTAAAACTCAGTTAGAAAGCTTGTCATCGGGAGGAGCAGTGAGTGATGATGCCAAAGCCCGAATAGAGCAAGCTCGGCTACAAATAAGAGAAGCAGAAATTGCTCTTGAGCAAAAAATTCTTCTTTCACCTATTAATGCTCTTGTCTATTCTATAAACAAAAACAAAGGAGAATATATAAATCCAGGTGAAACTGCTATTTCGATTGGTTCAGCCATGGGATTCGTGGTCGCCGATATTGATGAAAAAGAACACGAAAAGATCAAGATGGATTTAGATGTATTTTTATCCAGTCAAGCCGAGCCCAATCGATTCTATAAAGGGAAAATTGATCGAATATCACCCAGCGTTAACCCCCAAAAAGGAACCATTGAAATCCGAGTCCGTTTAGACGATGAGAATGCAAGTTTAAAACCGGATGCTGCCATGACAGTTGAAATTGTTGTAAAAGAAACCAAAGGAGTTCCAGCCATTCCTCGATCTTTTTTGGTGGAAAAGAAAGATGGGCAATATGTTTGGACTGATCAAGAGGGCAAAGCAATATTGCTTAAAGCGATTAATCCATTGATTATCGGGAATTATGCTATCATCGATAATCTTCCTGAGGAGACCATTCTTATAGAACCAGGAAATTTTCGTGAAGGAAAAAAAATTCAAGTTGAAATGCTCACCAGCGATTAATACATGCGACATTTTGACTATTTAAATTTAATTCAAATTCAGGTTGAGGTGTCATATCGGTGTTAAGCTTTGAATCGATGATTGCTTGGCGTTTCCTCAAAGAATCCCGCTCTCAAACTATTCTAATTTTACTGGGAATTATTATTGGTGTGTCAGTGCAGATATTTCTTTCTTCATTGATCTCTGGCTTACAACAGAATTTAATTGAACAGACCGTAGGAGATTCGCCACATATTTTGTTAAAAGCCCAAGAAAATAGTCCAAAATCTATTCTTCAAAAAGGGAATCAGTCGTTGATTATTCCAGTTATTGCAGCAGCAAAAAAGGATGCTTACATTCTTTCTTATCAGCCAATATTAAAAAAATTGGATACGTACTCGGATTTAAAGGTTGTTTCTCCTCTGGTTGATGGGTCGGGATTTATCACCAAGGCTGAAGTTAGTCGTCCGGTAGTGGTTAAGGGAGTATTTCTTGAGCGAGCTGATGGTATATATAAAATTAATCAGCGGATTAATACCGGAAAGGCGGTTTTAGGAGGAACCGGAGTATTGATTGGGAGAAGTTTGGCCGAAGATTTAAAAATTGAAACCGGCAGCATCATTGAAGTCCGAACTTCTGGGGGAAACTCGGGAACTTATGCAGTAAATGGAATTTTTGATTTTGAAAATACGGCCATTAATAGTTCTTGGATTTTTATGGATATTTATCGATCCCAAGCATTGTTTGAACTCAATGGGGCGGTATCCAGAATTGAAATGCAAATTGAACAAGTTTTCCAATCCGAAAGTATTTCTCAAAAAATCAAAAATGATTTTCCTGATTTTCTCATCGAGACCTGGCAGACCAATAATCGCCAGCTCTTAAGTGCTCTGCAAAGTCAAAGTGCCTCTTCCTATATGATTCAATTTTTTGTTTTATTGGCTGTAACTTTAGGTATTGCTAGTGTTTTAGCCATAGCGGCAGTTCAGAAATCACGAGAAATTGGAATTTTAAAAGCCATGGGGACTCGGACCAATAGCGCCAGTCGTATCTTCCTTATTCAGGGAGCGGTTTTAGGATTGAGTGGCTCGATATTGGGAAGCTTGGTTGGAGTAGGTTTAATAAAGTTGTTTCAAATTGCTTCACAATCAGGAGGAGCCCTTTCTTTTAGTATTCGGGTTGAGTTCCGAACCGCTATAACCTTGATTGTTATTTCAACTATTGCCAGCATTGGTGCGGCACTTTTCCCAGCGCGAAAAGCCGCTTCCCTGGTTCCAATCGAGGTAATTCGGAATGGATAATATATTGGTGAGCCTTGATTCAGTGAATAAAGTTTATGGTGATGAGGTGAAAACCCAGGTTCTTTTTGATGTTTCTCTTAAAATTCCCCAAGGCCAATTTTTGGCACTTATTGGCCCTTCGGGTTCGGGTAAAAGTACTTTATTAAACATTCTCGGAGCACTTGATCGCCCATCGAGCGGTACTATCCTGATCAATCAACAAAATTTGGGTCAACTCAATGAAAACCAATTAGCTGATTTTAGAAATAAATTTTTAGGTTTCGTTTTCCAGTTTCACTATCTTCTTCCCGAATTTACCTCGATTGAAAATGTTTTGTTGCCCTACTGGATAGGGAAGGGTAAACCTAATCGCCAAATATTTAATGAGGCTCAAAGATTGATTGAGCGAGTGGGATTGGCTAACCAAATCAATAAACGAATTAACTTACTTTCCGGTGGACAGCAGCAGCGGGTTGCTATTGCCCGAGCTCTCTTAAACCGACCACAGCTTATTTTGGCTGACGAGCCTACCGGTGCTTTAGATACCAAGTCGGGAGACCAGGTATTAGACCTTATGCAGGAAATCAATGGTGAAAATAACACCACTTTTATCGTGGTAACTCATGATCGGAATGTTGCCCTGCGGGCAGAAAGAATCATCGAGCTCATCGATGGTCGAATTTGCAAAGATTTTTTCCCACAAGAAATGGGGGAAAAAAAATCAATTGAAATTTTAGAATCCCACGCTTGCGCGTGGGATGATCAATCTCAAAAATAACTTTGGTGAATGTTTTATTTTTGTTATTAGGGCATGGAAGTCATCATATTCCCCATGGTAGTACTAAAGCGAGCGAATAAAGTAAATATATAGGTAAATAAAAGAATCATAATAATTGGAGCAACCATAGAAAGGTAATTTCGTTTTCCTGGCCGAAAAGTTCTGAGCAGTAAAGAGTTCGTTACAACTGAAATTGAACTCAAAGCCATGGCTAAACCGGCTAATTCGGGGTTTAATAATAACCCAAAAGAGGCAAAAACCCGGGCAGCTATAGGTATTCCGATCAGGTTATAGAAAAGAGCGAAAAAGAGGTTCTGCTTAATTTTCCCCATGGTTTCTTCTGATAGTTCCAGAGCGGTAACCACATCATTGAGGTCATTTTTGACCAATATGATATCTCCGGTTTCCATAGCCACATCAGTACCCGAACCCATTGCAATTCCCAGATCGGCTTGGGCGAGAGCAGGAGCATCGTTGATTCCATCGCCAACCATAGCAACTTTTTTTCCGGTTTTCTGCAGAATTGCAATTTGTTGAGACTTATCTTCGGGTAGGACTTCAGCCAGAGTTTTTGAGATTCCAACTTCTTGGGCGATTGCCTGAGCAGTATTGTGGTTATCACCGGTGATCATCACCAAATCTAAACCTCGTTCTTTTAACTTTTCAATAGCTTTTTTTGAGGTTTCTTTAGCCACATCAGCAACTGATACTGCACCCAAAACTGAATTTTCATCAGCTAAAATCATCACCGTTTTTCCCTGGATTTCCAATTGTGATACTCTATCTTCTACTGCTTGGGGGAGGTGGAGTTGTTGATCGGCAATTAATTTTCGATTACCAATAAAATAATTGGTTCCATTGATATTCCCTTTTACTCCCCGTCCAGGAAGAGCCTCAAAGTGCTCAACCTCTTTGAGGGAAATGCTCTGGCTGTGAGCATGTTGGAAGATTGATTGCGCTAAAGGGTGTTCGGATAATTTTTCCAAGCTACCGGCTAATTCGA
>DPKX01000246.1:0-2036 GCA_003542295.1 Candidatus Atribacter hydrocarboniphilus | reverse complement strand
TTCCCTGAGTGATTGTTCCAGTTTTATCAAATACTATGGTATCTATCGATTTTGCCGCCTCTAACGGCTCACCACCTTTAACCAGGATTCCATATTCGGCACCCTTACCGGTTCCAACCATGATAGCGGTTGGAGTAGCCAGCCCTAAGGCGCAGGGACAAGCGATGACAATAACCGAGGTCATAGCCATGAGCGAATAGGTCAACGAACTACCTAAGATAAAATACCAGATAACGAAAGTACCAGCGGCTATGGCTAAGACGATCGGAACGAACCAAGCGGCTACCCGATCGGCAAAAGCTTGTATAGGAGCTTTCGATCCTTGGGCATCCTCGATGAGTTGCACGATCTGAGCCAGCATGGTTTCCGAACCTACTCGAGTAGCAACAAACTCAAAACTCCCTAAGGTGTTGAGGGTAGCTCCAATAACTGTATCTCCTGGACTTTTGTCAACCGGAATGCTTTCTCCGGTGACCATTGATTCGTCAACCGCTGAATGGCCAGAAAGGATTTCACCATCAACCGGTATTTTTTCTCCGGGTCTTACTACTAAAACATCTCCTTTTATCACTTCTTCAACCGGTATATCGATTATGGAACCATTTCTTTTGACTCGTGCTGTTTTGGCTTGGAGTTCGAGGAGTTTTTGGATGGCTTCAGACGTTCTTCCTTTAGCTTGAGCTTCTAAATATTTTCCCAGTAATACAAAGGTAATTAGAAATGCTGAAGTTTCGAAATAGAGTTCGGGTATTTTTCGGCCAAATAACCCGAAGATACTGCTGGTTTCATAGATATAACTTAGATAGTGGAAAAGACTGTATCCGAAAGCAACCGTGGTTCCAATTGCGACTAAACTATCCATATTAAAGGTTTTCATTCGTAAACTTGACCACATTCCACGGTAAAATCGAAAACCAATAATAAATTGAACTGGTGTGGCAAGGATTAATGAGATGATCCCAAAGTAGGGTGGCAGAGTCATGGCCCCCGGCAGCCATTTAAAAAAATCAAGAAACATGAAATACATCATTGGCGAACTCAGAAAAAGGCTGATCAGAAAGATTCGCCATTGTGCCATGACTTCTTCGCGTTTGCGTTGGTTTTCCTTTTCTCGATCCTCAGGAGTAATAACTCGGGCATCATAACCGGCTTTTTTTACAACTTCAATAAGCTCGGTGGGATTGGTTACCGAATGGTCAAAAAGAACCGTGGCTTTTTCTGCAGCGAAGTTGACGGTTGCCCGAAAAACCCCGTTTTTTTTGTTTAATGATCGTTCAATAAGCGCTGCACAGGAAGCGCAGTGCATTCCGGAAAGGGAAAGAGTGACTCGTTGTTTATCGATTTTTGTCGAAATATTTTTTTGTTTTTTTGTAGAGGGTTCAACTGAAAGTGGAACTGGACATGCTCCGGCTGAGCAGTCATTATCTGATTGATTGTTGCTCATGTTTTTTTCATTAAAAATATTTGCAGTATAACCAGCCCTTTCGATGGTCTGGAGAATAGTGGAAGTGTCAACACTGGAAAGGTCAACCTCCAGTGTTGCCCGGTTTTCGTCCTTGTTGACATTAATGTTGGTAACACCCGGCAATTCTTCCAAGGCCTGAGTGACAATTTTTTCGCAACTGGGGCAAGTCATGCCTTGTATTTGTATGTAAATTTTTTTGTTCATCAATAATCATCCTCTATACATTACTAATATAATAATATTAATATAATTATTGTTATGAGTCAACCAATTTCATAAAAATAAACCTAAAGTTTATTTTAAAATACAGAAACGAGTAAAAAATGACTTCGTCCTGAAGCTTGGTATTTTGGTCTGGATTTTTAAAATGCTGTATTATAAGGATAAAATATAATGAATAGGTTTCATGTTCCAAAGAAAAGCACCGTATATGTCAAATAATGTTCGCAATTTACTCTTAGCGAACACCGGAGACTCTTTTTAAACACAGAGATGACCTTACTTGAATGAAAAGTCATCTCTCTTTGAGTAATTACTCGATTGATTCACCTCCTCTTTATGAATATGTTAG
>DPKX01000268.1:453-3761 GCA_003542295.1 Candidatus Atribacter hydrocarboniphilus | reverse complement strand
TTTTTTCTCTTCTGTTAGGGACAGGAATTGGATTTATTAATGGTTTTATCACCGTGACCTTCGTCATTCCATCTTTCATTACCACCCTGGGAACCATGTTGGTTTGGAGAGGGAGTGTGCTCCTTCTCACTGGTGGATGGCCACCATTTTTCCCGACCGAAATTCCCACTTGGTTTCTGGTGGGATCACTCGGTTTACTGCGAATGTCACTTTTTTGGTACGCTGGGATAACGATCTTGCTCTGGTTTATCCTGGAAAGGTCTGACTTTGGAAATTGGATGTTTGCCACCGGTGGTAATCCTACTGCTGCAAGAGCCATGGGGGTTGACACCGGAAAAGTAAAAATTGTTTGTTTTATGATTTGTTCATTTTTAGCAGGTTTTGCAGGTATAATTCAGTCATTCCGTCTCACAGCAACCCTTCCTTCCATGGGTACCGGTCTTGAAATGGATGCAATCGCTGCTTCGGTCATTGGCGGAACATCCATGTCGGGTGGGATGGGAACAATAATCGGCACGACAATCGGTTCTTTTGTAATCCGTTTTATCGATAATGGTTTAGTTATGGCTCGAGCTCCGAGTTATTGGTTCCGGGTTTTTATCGGAATAGTTACCATTTTTGCCGTTATATTTAATACCTATCTTCGAGAACGAACCAAAAGGTTCAGGTGTTAATCATGAACAGAAACGGTCTCTTAGTCGAAATGAAAAATATTAATAAATGGTTCGGTGGTGTCTGTGCTTTGAAAGATGTTAATTTTTCCGTCGGATATGATGAAATTGTTGGTCTCTTGGGTTACAATGGTGCAGGCAAGTCAACCTTGATTAAAATACTATCGGGGTTTTACCCTCCTGACTCGGGAGCGATCTACTTCGAAAAAAAAGAAAGACATTTTACTTCTCCTCGTGATGCACGCGACCTCGGCATAGAAACCATTTATCAAGAAGCAGCCATGATTCCCAAAATGAGTGTTTTACGAAATATTTTTGTAGCCCGTGAGCTCTGTAAAGCAGATATGGGAGTCGTTCGTTACATGGATATCCCCCGCATGGAAAACGAATCAACCAAAGCTCTTGATGGGGTTGATCTCCGCCTTCGTTCTCCTCATGCTCTCGTTGATGAATTATCCGGTGGTCAACGCCAAGGCGTCGCTATTGCCCGGGCTATGTACTTTAAATCCAAGCTTGTGATTCTTGACGAGCCGACCAATAACCTTTCAGTAAAAGAATCAGCAAAGGTTCTTCAGTTTATTCGTGAACTGAAAAATCAGGGTATTTCAAGTATTTTTATTTCACACAATCTCTATCATGTCTATCCAGTTGCCGATCGTATTGTTGTCCTCAGCCACGGGAGTAAAATTGGAGATTTTAAAAAGGAAGATACCTCTATTGATGAAATCACCAAATTGATGATCTTACCTTAAATATAAATTCTCATTATTTTGTTCAATCCCATAAGAACCGAAAGTCTTTTCAAAAAAAGGGAAAACACATTACTAAGGCGAAGAAAATCCCTTTCTATAAAGCTGATACTTGGGAACTAATTCTTTCTGAATAATGTTTTCTCCATGACTTGGAAATGTTTGGATAGATAGGGTTTTCTTTCGCCAGTAAGTGTAAATCCCATTTTTCCCCAGAAAAAAAAGCCTTGCATATTTCCTTCTAAAACTCCTAAGCGAATTTTCATCATGGCATTTTTTAGAATTTCCTTTTCAACCATGGAATAGGCTTCTTTCCCTAAACCAGAATTTCGGTAGTCTGGTTCAAGCATAAGTAGACCTATACAAGCGCTCGTTGTATCTGGATAATAAAAGAGCAGATCAACTACACCAATAAGTTGATGGTTATCTTTTAAATATATCCCATAGACTCTTTTCGAAGAAATATCATAACCTTCCGGATGATCATTAAATAGTTTCTCAGCTGAATCTGGTTCAACCGGATGTTCATCTTGGAAAGTTAAAAACTCAGAGCATTTATTCATTAAAATTTGCAGATTTGGTATGTCACTTTTTTTTATGATTTTTAGGTATATCTTCAATTCTTCATGCCTATCCTCTCTTTGACGCGAGTTGGGATGCGTGGATTATCCGCTCCTAATAATTCGACATATTTTTGATAATATTCACGAGCTTTTTCCTGTTCTCCTAAGTTCCAGCAGACATCACCAATATTAATATATACCACGACTCGGTTTGTATTGAATTCAATAACTTTTTGAAGAATAGGTTTGGCTTTTTGATTTTGATTAACTTCCGAGAGAAAAAAACCATAATCATTTAAATACAAAGTAATCTCTTCCAAAGAGAATGATTCAATTGGTGTCAGGTAAAAATTAGCTAAATCTTCAGCCGAGAAGTTTTCAATATTTTGAAGATTAAAAATAATTTCGGAATGAGTTTTTGAATAGGGATAAGCATTAAAATAAAAATGAATTCCCCACTCCATTACCTCGACTGCTTCCAATAATGATTTATTTTTATATTTTTCCAAAGCGATTTGATGTGCTCTCTTCAAAGCAAATATTCCCATTTGGTTGAAATCGGAATAAAAATTTGGATATTGGAGGTTGAGTTCTTCAGGGACAACAACTTTATCCCATTCTCCATTTTCAATATATCTTTTTTGCAGTTCTAAAACCTCTAAAGACGGGTCAGAATGCTTTCGGAACTTTTCAATTAAGTCTTTTCCATCCCACCCCAAAACCACTTCTTGTTCCATAGCCGAAAAGGGTGCTTGACTCCAAAGATGGATTTGATTTTCCTTTTCACTGATCAGGACTTTGACATCATTTATTGTTGCATTGGGAAAGGTGGCTAAGAGGTCAACCTCTTGAAAATTATTTGTAAATCCATAGAAATAAGCTGACAAATCATGAACTAACAAAATCATGAGATCATATTGTTGTGTTGCTGGCTTTGAGTGAATCTGGTATATTGAGGCTGGAGAAAGCTCAGTTTTATTCATAATAGAAAGGCATTCAATAACCATAGGATAATTTGGTATCTCTTCTCCCTGCTTGGCAGGTTGGAAATCTTGATATTCTAAATTTTTATTCTCCTGACCACCAGCAGTCCGGATATTAAGGAATAAAAAACCACAAATAACAATAATTCCAAGAAGTTTAAAGAATTTTTTATACAGCAATAGATTGCTTTTTTTCTTATTCGGCTGGTAAATTGAATAATTATCCATATCTTGACCTCCTCCTTTCAATTTAATTTTTTTTATTCATTCACGGAGCAATTTTATTCCTTAACTTTTTTATATAAATATTTCTATTTTGAAAATACCATCAAATGAATTCTT
>DPKX01000268.1:0-393 GCA_003542295.1 Candidatus Atribacter hydrocarboniphilus | reverse complement strand
CGCACAATACGCTCCTCAGAATGACTGATTGATTGGGTGGAAAGATTGCCACGTCGTTCAACCAAAGTACGGTTGATCTCCTCGCAATGACGTTTTTGATAAAAGTATTTTCATCCTCATCTGGTGCTGCTATGCAGCATGAAGGTCTATTTTGAAAATAGAAGAATAAATTATAGGGAACTAATTTAGAATAAAATAACCTGGATCTGAATCATGACTTTCACCTTCATCCTGACCTTCTCCCATCAAGGGAGAAGGAACTTTGGTAGGGGAATGAGAGGATTGAGATGGGGTGAGTTGGCCGGACTTACCTCGGAGAGTGAGGAGAGAGAACTTATAGCTTCGGTGTACTCCAGGGAAAAGGGCATCTCGGTTTTCGAAATCATAGAGACT
>DPKX01000048.1 GCA_003542295.1 Candidatus Atribacter hydrocarboniphilus | reverse complement strand
AGTCTCTATGATTTCGAAAACCGAGCTGGTCTGTTCCCAGCCGTTGATAGTCGTTATAAGTTCTCTCTCCTCACTCTCCGAGGTAAGTCCGTTCATTTCACCCCATCTCAATCCTCTTCTTCCCCTACCGAAGTTCCTTCTCCCTTGATGGGAGAAAGTCAGGATGAAGGTGAAATCTATAGAGATAAGGGTGAAATTACTCCCTCCCAATTCGCCTTTTTCCTCACCCGTACTGAACAGCTCAAAGACCAGCACCGGGTTTTTAACTTAACTTCTCAAGACTTTAAACTCCTCAATCCCAACACCCAAACTTGTCCTATCTTTAGGACCCGAGAAGACGCAGAAATAACCAAGAAAATTTATCAGCGAGTACCGGTTCTCATCAATGAAAAAACCGGAACTAACCCCTGGGGTGTTAAGTTTATGTCTATGTTCCATATGTCCAACGACTCTCACCTCTTTAAAACCCAGGCCGGACTCGAGTCACTTGGTTTTCGATTATTCGGTAATCGGATGGTAAAAGATGAAGAAGTTTATCTTCCGCTCTATGAAGCCAAAATGATCTGGCAATTCGACCATCGTTTTGGGACTTACGAAGGAGTTGAGTCGAGAAGTAGTACCCATCTTCCCACTCCATCTGAGAAACAATACCAAGATCCGAATTTTGTAGCTATTCCATGGTATTGGGTTGAGGAAAGAGAAGTAATTAAAAGGATAGGCGGATGGAATAAGAAATGGCTGTTTGGATTTAGAGACGTCACAAATGCAACAAACGAAAGAACATCAATTTTTAGCCTTTTTTCAAAAAATGGAACCGGTCATAAAGTTCCAGTTGTTTTTTTAAATGATATAAAAAACAATAATGAATATTGTTTATTTACCTCCAATATTAATAGCTTAATATTGGATTTTAATTCCCGTCAAAAAATTGGTGGCACCTCTTTAGGATTTTTTATTTTGAGGCAACTCCCGATCCTTCCTCCCGAATTATATACCCAATCCGATATCAAATTCATTGTCCCCCGAGTACTTGAATTAACTTACACCGCCTGGGATATCAAGGCTTTTGCTGATAATGTTTGGCGAGATGCTGATGACTTGTTGCGGGGAATTCTCCGTGAGCAATGGGAAGAAAACAAACGAGCTACTGGAGGGCATGAATGGGAACCACCGGAATGGGCTGAAATTGAGGAAAATGGGATTCCCCTTCCGCCTTTCAAATGGAGCGAGGAAAGACGGGCAATCCTTCGTGCTGAGCTGGATGCCTATTACGCCAAGGTATATGGACTGACCGAAAAAGAGCTTCGATATATTCTTGATCCTCAGGATGTCTATGGTCCTGAATTTCCTGGTGAGACCTTTCGGGTGTTGAAAGAAAAAGAAATCCGCCAATATGGTGAATATCGCACCCGCCGCCTCGTCCTCGAAGCCTGGGAGCGATTGAAAATGTAAACTCATTGTCTGTTATTAACTTATCAAGCCTTTCCTTTTAATCCATTAACTCCTTCTCCCTTGATGGGAGAAGGGTGGGATGAGGGTGAGAACCAGGATTTAGATTCCAGGTTAGGTGTTTTAAATTAACCTTGTTGAAATTCCAAGCATCCCCCTCACCAGGGGAGAAGGAAATAAAAAAAAGATTTCTCCCACCAGGAGCGAGGGAAACAAGGAAAAAAGCTCTTCCACCAGGGGCGAGGAAACAAAAAAACCTCTTCTGCTTTGGAAGAGGAAAAGATAAAAAACCATAAATATTTAGGAGGGATAAAGTATGAAAAGGTTAACCATACTGGTTCTTGTGTTGGCTATCTTCAGTTTAGTATTGCTCACTGGATGTATTGAAACCAAAGCCACTTTTATCTTTCATGACGATGAAACCTATGATTCAAAGGTGGTTTTCAAAGCCGATAAAATCATGGGTGGAGATGAGCTTACCTTCCTTGGCTGGCAAATTGAATACATTTTCCCCTTTCTCATGACTGAGTATGAGCACACTGTTCAAACCACGAAAGTTGATTATTCTGAATATCTTGAACATATCTTTACTGCCAATGGGCTTGGTATCGATACTTTTAACGCTCGACCGAATTATCAGTTTATTCAAAAAGATGATGGAACCTACACTTTTGAAAGTATCATTCCTCAACTCATTGATAAGGTTAATGAAGAATCAAAAGACAACAAAATCATTGAAATTGAAGTGTTTATGCCTGCTCCCATCGACATGGCCAATACCACCAATGTCGTTGATAATAAAGCAACCTGGATTCTCACCCAAGCTGACTTTACTCATGAGAATAAATTGAGGATTATCACTCAGTAAAAATATTTGTATCTTATAACAATAAGTCCTCATGCTGTTTTTATATCACTAAAAGACAATGAAAACCCATAATTCGACATGCCATGGTATATCGTTACATTAAATAAAGATCGGGCGCAATTTATTACGCCCTTACATTTTTAATTCTTTTGTAGGAGCTTGATTTGTCATGCCTGAGGATTTTCAGGATAGACCTTCATGTTGCTTTTAGCCGCACCACATAAGGATGAAAATAAAGAAGAAAAATATAACCCAC
>DPKX01000047.1:589-2694 GCA_003542295.1 Candidatus Atribacter hydrocarboniphilus | reverse complement strand
AATTTTATGAAACTATCAAAGATATTCTCAGTGATATAAAAGTATTCATCAAAAAAACCGAAGACCTTAAGGCAGAAATAATTGAACAATTGATTATAGATTGCCCACAAAAAATATGTCTGACTGTTGAAGAGTATGCTGTTCAAGAAGAAATTAAACACTATTTATCTCAATTAAACGGGGTATCGATTGAAGAAATAAATACTATCTATCGGAACTACTCGTTCTTACAAACTATGGAAATCGCTTTATGAGAAAAGTTGGGGATGCTCTCTGACGAAACGTTTGAATGGATTATTGAGATTGATTCGGCATTAGGAACTTTTACTTCACTCCCAACTAATAGCACATTGCAAAATAATTCGGCTGATGAAGAATACATATTTTCCGATGATAATGATATTACAAGTTAAACTAAAAAACCTTCTCTTTTTATAAGAGGGAAGCTGTGAATCAAACAAAAGAAAACTTTTTTTATTTTCCCCAATCTGATCTTCAACCTCTCGCTTTTCGGATGCGTCCACAAAAATTGGAAGATGTGGTAGGACAACCACATCTTACCGAGGAGAATGGTATTTTACACCGAATCATTCAAACCAGTACTCTTCCTTCTATGATTTTTTGGGGACCACCAGGGTCAGGAAAAACATCGACAGCGCTGCTTATTTCCGAGCAATGTGGTTATGAAATTCTATCGATTAGTGCGGTAGCTTCAGGCGTAAAAGATATTAAAGAATCAATTCGAATCGCGGAAAAAAACTTAGCAGATTCAAAAAAAACGGTTTTTTTTATCGATGAAATTCATCGGTTCCACAAAGGCCAACAAAGTGTTCTATTGCCATATGTTGAGTCTGGTGTTGTTGTATTGATTGGTTCAACGACCGAAAACCCCTCATTCGAAGTTATTGGACCCTTGTTGTCTCGAACTCAAGTTATTGTTTTTAAAAAAATCTCAAATCCTGATTTAGTTGTATTATTGAAAAAAGCCATTGAAAGCGAGAGGGGCTTGAATATTCCTGATTTAAAATTGGAAGATGGCGTGCTCGAAGCTATCGCAGAAATGGCCGATGGAGATGGTCGACAAGCGCTTAATCTGATTGAGATTGTAGTTAATATTTCGCAAAAACAAAACTTACCTGTTACCGTTTCAATAGTGGCTGATATTTTACAAAGACAATCATTTCTTTACGATAAAAGCGGCGAAGAACATTACAATATGCTATCTGCCTTTCACAAAAGTCTTCGAGGAAGTGATCCGGATGGAGCAGTTTATTGGATGTGTCGGATGTTGGAAGCTGGAGAGCACCCTCATTCAATTTTTAGGCGATTAATTGCCTGTGCATCAGAAGATATAGGAAATGCTGATCCTCGAGCTTTACAAATAACTGTAGCCGCTCAGCAAGCTTACGATTTTCTTGGAGAACCGGAAGGAAGGTTGTCGATGGCGCAAGCGACTCTCTACATAGCCAGTGCTCCTAAAAGTAATTCTTCTTATAAAGCTTTACACCAAGCAACAGCTGATGTGCGTGAATACGGTTCGTTACCGGTTCCGTTCCACTTAAGGAATGCGCCCACTCAGCTTATGAAAAGTTCTGGCTATGGAAAAGAATATAAATATGCTCATGATTTTCCAGGGGCTTTCATTGAGCAAGAATTTTTGCCTCGCGAGCTTTCGGGGAAAGTTTATTATCAACCGTCAACTCGAGGATATGAAAAAATGATCCGCAGTTGGCTTCGTCAACTTTGGAAATCAAAAAATTACAACGATTAAGATTAATCCGCGCTTGATATATTATTAGAACCTCATACTGTTTTGCAGCACCAGATGACAATGAAAATATTAATATGCTGATCAATTTTTTTCTTTTAGAAAAGGGGGTTAGGGGGATTTGAGTTTTTTAATGCTCCGTCATTGCGAGGAACAAAGCGACGTGGCAATCTCATTGAGCAAAATTTTTTAAAGAAAAAGATTAAATGATGAGATCCTCACGGCTTCAGAATAAGAAGCCTCAGGATGACGGCATTTTTAAGCGTTCGTGTATTTTCAGGATAGACTCTCATGCTGCTTTCGCAGCACCAGATGAGGATGAAAACCAAGATTCGAC
>DPKX01000047.1:0-577 GCA_003542295.1 Candidatus Atribacter hydrocarboniphilus | reverse complement strand
AATACATTGTGCCCCTACATTTTAAATTCTTTGGTAGGGGCTTGATTTATCATGCCCGTGTATTTTAAGAATAGAAAAAAAGGGAGAAAGCGAGGATTGGGTTGTAATATTTACTATTTATTTATTCCTTACAACTCACCTTTTCATTGTATTTACAGGATATAAAAAATAAACTAAAATAGCTTGTTATTATGCATTGTGATTTAAAAATAAATTATATTATGATTGTTTAGTTTGGAGGGTTATCAATGATAAAAAAAGCCTATATCGGTGTTGATCTCGGTGGAACCAATACCAAAATTGCCATTGTAGATGACCGAGGATCAATCATTGATCGATCAATGATACCGACTCAGGCAATGCGACCAGCGGAAAATGTGGTTGAAGATATTGCCGCTGAAGCAAAACGTTTAAAAAAAGAAGCGGAACTCAAAGAATTTAAAGTCTATTCTCTTGGTATAGGCATTCCTGGATTAATTGATTGGAATCGAGGAATATGCCTTCTTTTACCCAACTTTCCGAATAAATGGAAGCATGTTCCAATAAAAGAGTGGTTAGAAGAAAAGCTTTCCCTTCC
>DPKX01000010.1 GCA_003542295.1 Candidatus Atribacter hydrocarboniphilus | reverse complement strand
TAAAAAGTGCAATTAGTGAGGAGGGGGTAATAGCTTTCGCTCCCTCTCCCCCTCGGCACTTTCTGCCAATATTCCCTCTCTTTCCCTTAACATATAACTTCTCTCAGCAGCTATTTCATTTTCATTGACATCGCCTATGGGCGGTGATATAATCCAAGTGGTAAAAATGACTTTACCACTTGAGCCTGTTTTCTCTGATATTATGGTTTCAATCGCATCACAGAACCAAATATTTTGAAGAAAATTGGAGGGGTGTTCTGATAACAATTTAATCCATCAGATCAAGATTTCATTGATATTCTGCTAAACCTTTCCAGCATTCCGAGGTCAATCAAGTTACATATCAACATGACTATTCCTTGAAGTTTTATTTCTTAAGCAGCACAGTATAGCACCTTTATGAAGTTTTATCTTTATTCTTATACCACTCATTTTTTATTGTTTAAAAAATTCGTTCTTTTTGAAAGGAGGGAAAAAGCGGAAAATAAACCATCGGGTTTGAATTTTGGTTACTTTTTATTTTATTTGTAAACAAAGGAGGGCAACATGTTTAAAAAAATTTTCATCAGTTTGCTTATTATTCTTGTTTTAAATGTTGGAGCTTTAGCCGCAGAAATACCAAAAATCACCATCGGTTGGACACCGCCTGATATTACCGGTGTTTTTAAAACTGCCACCGACTTCTTTGAAGCATCAGCTCGACAAGCAACTGAAAATGGCATTCCGGTGGAGATCATTACCCGTTCTCCAGCCTCACATATCGAATTCGCCAGCCAAATAGCCATTATTGAAGATTTTGTTCAAAGAAAGGTTGACGTTATAGCTATTTCCCCAATCGAAGTCGAAGTTGTTAAACCGGCTCTTATAAAAGCCATAGAAGCTGGGATACCGGTGGTTGTGGTGAATCTACTCGAACCCATTGAAGGAGTCGATGTTGATTGCTATATTGGCTTTGATAATACCGTTGCTGGAACAGTTTCCGCTTACGCAGTCATTGATTATTTTGGTGGTCCGGGTATTTTAGGTGAAGGGGAAAAAGTCGATATTACCGAATCAACTTATTTAGATTTAGAGTTCTGGCAAAATCTTTATACTCCCGAAGTTATAGCCGGCTTAGAAGATCTTTCCTTGAATGGTGCGATTGTGGAAGGAATTGCCGGAGGATTTTTCTCCGTAGCTCGTTTACGAGGCTTCCATTCAGTTATCGACCAATTTCCCAATATAAAAATTGTCACCACCCTCCCCGCCGATTGGAACCGTGAAAAAGGAATCACAGTCACCGAAGACATACTCTCAGCTAATCCCCAGGGGACACTTGATTTTATCTGGGCGGCATCAAATGAAATGGGCTTAGGAGCGATGCTTACTTGTGAAAGAATGAATCGCACCGAAGTGAAAATATTTACCAATGATGGAACCCCGGAATCAGTGGAAAGAATACGTGAAGGGCGGCTCATTGCCGAAACCTGGCATGGATTCCCAGAATGGGGTTGGTACGGAACCAAATACGCTGTGATGCTGGCGCTTGGTTTAAAGGATATGGTTCCTCAATTCTTTGATATCCGACCCAGAATTGAATGGCAGGGGAATGCCGATAAATTCTATCCCAATCCCGAATTAGAACCTATCGATTGGAATGCCATCAAAGAAGCCTATCAAAAATAATAGTATCTTTTAAGGGCAGCTCCCCTTTATTCTTGAGACAATCATGGCTCTTTTGAGTACCAATCAATAATACCATTCAATAAAAGCCATGATTGTCTTTTTGTTTCAGTAATTGGGTGAAAAAAAAGAAGAATTGAAAGGAGGATAAGAGAATGGATTTAGGCTTTCACGGAAAAATTGTAGTTATTACCGGAGCTGCTGCTGGAATCGGCTCGGCTGTTGCTGAGTTGTTTGCCCAGGAAGGAGCCAAAGTCATGATTGCCGATCTGGACAGCAATCGAGGGAAAGAAATCGAGAAAAAGATCCAGAATCACTCAGGGTATGCTGAATTCCACTTAGTCAATATAACTCGGGAAGAAGAAGTTCAAAAGATGATTCATTCCATCATCGCATCCCATCATCGAATTGACATATTAATCAACAATGCCGGATTATATGCTCACGGAGATGCTTTATCCTTCAATGAAGAAATTTGGGAGAAAATCGTCTCGGTCAATATTAAAGGGGTCTTATGGTGTATCAAGCAGGTGGGATTGCAAATGGTTAAGCAAAAACGGGGAGTAATCGTCAATGTTGCTTCCGAAGCGGGATTGGTTGGAATTGCTAATCAGATTGTTTACAACCTCACCAAAGCCGCGGTTATCTCAATCACCCAAAGCTGTGCCATTGATTTAATCCCTTACGGCATTCGGACCAACTGCATTTGTCCGGGAACAACTCTCACCACGCTGGTAGAAGTATCTCTTGCACAAGCGAGCGATCCCTTCTCTACTCGTGAAAAATTAGAAAACAGCCGACCTATCCAACGGTTGGGAAAACCAGAAGAAATCGCTGCCGCCATTCTCACCCTCAGCTCCGAAGTAATTGGCTATGCTCATGGAACCATCATGAATGTTGATGGAGGGTACACCATATGGTGAACCCTGAACCTACCCCAGCCCTGGTTATCAAAAATGTCAGTAAAAAATTCCCTGGTGTAGAAGCACTGAAAAATATCAATTTAGATATCTACTCCGGAGAGATTCATGCCATTTTAGGAGAAAATGGTGCCGGGAAAAGCACTCTCATGAAAATATTGGGAGGTATCATTCCCCGAGATTCTGGTGAAATTTTACTGGAAAACAAAAACCTCCATTTAGAAAACCCTCGGCTTGCTCTTCAAGCTGGGATTGCTTTGGTTCATCAGGATTTATCTCTCCTCCCCTACCTCTCGGTTGCTGAAAATATCTTTTTAGGCCGATGGCCCAAGAAAAGGATCAGTGTCGATTGGGAAAATATGAACGATTCTACCAACCAACTTCTCAATCGATTTCAAGTGAAAGTAGACCCCCGAACTATTGTCGGTACTCTATCGGTCGCTGAACAACAGTTGATTGAAATCTTAAAAGCCATCAGCCATTCCCACGTTAAAATTCTCCTTCTCGACGAACCGACTTCAGCTCTGAGCGGAGAAGAAATCAACCGGCTTTTTCAAATTTTATCGGAAATCAAAAACGAGGGGAAATCGATTATTTTTATTTCTCATAAAATTGATGAAGCAGTGAAAATCTCTGATCGAATTACGGTTTTAAAAGATGGTGAAAAGGTAATCACCGATACCAAGCTAAATCTCGATGAAAAAACCATTATTTATCATATGACTGGTAAATATATAGACTTAGATAACTTCCACCATACTCCACCTGTAAGAGAAAAAACCATTGCTTTATCTCTCGAAGAGGTAGGAACTAAATTTTATAAGAAAAAAATCAGTTTAAATATTTATCAGGGTGAAATTCTAGTCGTTTTTGGTTTGATGGGTTCGGGGAAAACCACCTTAGCTCGAGGACTTTTTGGTTTTGAAACCTTAGAAGGAACCATCCGCTTATTCGGAAATCCAGTTATTATCAATCATCCCAAAATCGCCATCCAGCTTGGAATCGGCTATATCCCTGAAGACCGCCGTTTTGGCCTGATTTACGAATTACCCGTTTATGCCAACATCACTTTGGCGATACTCAAAAAAATGATTCGAAACGGTGTTCTTCAGATCAAAAAAGAACATGAGGTTGCCAGGCATTACGTTCACGCTCTGCAAATTAAACCTCCGAATATTTACCGTGAAATTCTCTATTTA
Organism: Candidatus Atribacter hydrocarboniphilus; assembly: GCA_003542295.1. GTDB lineage: Bacteria > Atribacterota > Atribacteria > Atribacterales > Atribacteraceae > Atribacter > Atribacter hydrocarboniphilus. Next base: position 574 of record DPKX01000010.1, on the reverse strand, counting down.
AGCGGTGGTAACCAACAAAAAGTTCTCCTTGCCCGTTGGTTGGCACGAGAACCCAAAATCCTGATCATGGACGAACCAACTCGTGGGATCGATGTGGGAGCCAAATTTGAAATCCGTAATTTTGTCAAAGAGATGGTCCGGGAAGGTTTAACCGTCATTTATATCACATCGGATCCTTTGGAAGCCATTGAAATGGGGGATCGGATAGTGGTGCTTCGAAACGGACAAATAGTGACCACCTTTAATAATCCTCTGGGATTAGATAAATCAGAAATTTTAGCAGCCGCCAGTGGAGTTCATTATGGGAGGGAAAAATGATGGATAAGAATCATTCGACCAAGAATGAACAAAAAGAGAGAGTTTTATTACCATCTTACCAACCTGGGAATCTGGTACGTCTGGTTCTCCTAAAGGGTGGTTCTTTAATCGGCTTGATTGGCTTAAGCGCTTTTTTTGCCTTATCATCTCAACATTTTCTTACTATCAGTAATGTGCTTAATATTTTCCGTCAGGTTTCCGTCGTTTTAATAGCCGCCTGTGCCCAAACCATGGTGCTCATTTCTGCCGGTATTGA
>DPKX01000009.1 GCA_003542295.1 Candidatus Atribacter hydrocarboniphilus | reverse complement strand
ATAGTAATCCGGCAACAATTATGACCGATCCAGAAATGGCTGATCGAACCTATATTGAACCACTTATCCCCGAGGTGTTAGAGAAAGTAATTGCACGGGAAAAGCCCGATGCCTTTTTGCCTACATTAGGTGGACAAACCGCTTTGAACCTCACTGTTCAACTGGAAAACCAAGGAATTTTTAAAAAATATGGTGTAAAAGTACTGGGAGCTTCTCCGGAAGCCATTAGCAAAGCGGAAGATAGGGAATTATTTAAGGAAGCAATGTTACGAGTTGGGATTGATGTCCCTCAAAGCGACCGAGCTTATTCTCTTGATGAAGCAAAAGAAGTTGCTAATAGAATTGGATTTCCTTTAGTTATTCGACCAAGTTTCACCCTTGGAGGAACGGGAGGATCGATCGCTTATAATATTGAAGAATTCGAAAATCTCGCACAACAAGCCTTAGAAAGTAGTATCATTCGAGAAATATTAATTGAAGAGTCAGTTATTGGTTGGAAAGAAATTGAACTGGAGGTAATGCGTGATTCCAATGATAATGTCGTAGTTATTTGTTCGATTGAAAATTTTGACCCCATGGGAATACACACTGGAGACAGCATTACCATTGCACCTGCTCAAACGCTCACCGATAAAGAGTACCAACATCTTCGTGATTTATCCATACGTGCTATTCGAGAGATTGGAGTAGCAAGCGGAGGATGTAATATACAGTTTGCCCTGAATCCTACTAATGGAAAAACGGTAATAATCGAAATGAATCCCCGAGTTTCGAGAAGCTCGGCATTAGCTTCCAAAGCAACGGGATTCCCAATAGCCAAAATAGCCGCAAAATTAGCAGTTGGGTATACTTTGGATGAAATACCCAATGATATTACCCGCAAAACTCCGGCCTGTTTCGAACCAGCTATCGATTATTGCGTCGTGAAAATACCAAGGTTTACCTTTGAGAAATTTCCCGACACTGAACCGGTATTGGGAATATCCATGAAAAGCGTTGGAGAAACCATGGCGATTGGAAGGAACTTCAAAGAAGCGCTCCAAAAAGGTCTTCGATCGCTGGAAATTGGGAAATGTGGTCTGGAAGACATTAAAAACTGGAATACCCATACTACTGAAAAAAAGCACTTTCTTCTTCGAGAAAAACTCCAAAAGCCCAATCCTGAACGTTTATTTTTTTTGAAAATGGCACTCAAGGAAGGTGTTTCCCTGGAAGAGATTTATACCTTGAGCTCTATTGACCCTTGGTTTATTAGACAGATAGATGAAATTATCGAAATGGAAAAGAGTTTGGTAAGTATAAACTCTTGGGAAAACGTCGATCCTGAACACTTGAGAAGGGCGAAAGAGTTCGGATTTTCTGACCGTCAATTAGCTATTCTTTGGAAGGAGTCAGAGTGGACTATACGAGATTTTCGGTTAAAAAATGATATCAAAGCGGTATATAAGCAGGTTGATACCTGTGCAGCAGAATTTGAAGCTGAAACTCCTTATTATTATTCAACTTATGAAGAAGAATGTGAAGCCAATCCAAGTTCCCGGAATAAAGTAATAATTCTGGGGGCAGGACCAAATCGTATCGGCCAGGGTATTGAGTTTGACTATTGTTGTGTTCATGCAACCTGGGGGTTGAGAGACCTTGGTTATGAAACCATAATGGTTAACAGTAATCCAGAAACCGTTAGTACTGATTATGATACAAGCGATAAGTTATTCTTTGAACCAGTTTTCTTGGAAGATGTATTAAATATCATAGATAAGGAAAAACCCATTGGGGTGATCGTTCAGTTAGGTGGACAAACTCCTTTGAATTTGGCGAGGGATTTAGAAAATGCTGGGGTTCCAATCTTGGGGACATCTCCTGAAAACATAGATATCGCCGAAGACCGGGATCGTTTTAAAATTTTAGTGGACCGGTTAGGCTTAATTCAGCCCAAAAATGGAGTATCAGTATCTTTTGAAGGTGCCCGGGAAGTCGCTGCCCAAATTGGGTATCCGGTTATGGTGCGTCCATCATATGTTTTAGGTGGACGAGCAATGAAGGTAGTTTATAGTGAAAGCGAGCTTTTTGAATTTATGAATCAAGCCGTAGAAATTTCACCGGGTCATCCGGTTTTAATCGATAAATTTTTGGAAGATGCTATTGAAGTGGATGTGGATGCCATCAGTGATGGAGAGACGACTATTGTTGCCGGTATTATGGAACATATTGAAGAAGCCGGAGTACATTCGGGAGATAGCGCTTGTGTGATCCCTCCCTTTTCTCTCAGTGATGAAATAGTTAATCAAATTAAGCAATTTACTCAAGCTCTGGCTCGGGAGTTGAATGTCGTTGGACTTATGAATGTTCAATATGCGGTAAAAGAAGATACGGTTTATGTATTAGAGGTAAATCCACGAGCATCGAGAACAATTCCTTTTGTGAGTAAAGCTACAGGAGTCCCTTTTGCCCGATTAGCATCCCAGGTTATGGTCGGTCGGAAATTATCGGAAATTGGCCTGAATCGTGAAGTTGAAATCCGACATTTTGCGGTTAAAGAAGCAGTGTTTCCTTTTAACCGGTTTCCTGGAGTTGATCCAATATTAGGCCCTGAAATGCGTTCTACCGGTGAAGTGATGGGTATTGATAAGGACTTTGGAATGGCTTTCGCCAAGTCGCAAATCGGAACGCAATCTCAACTTCCTCATGCCGGAAGAGTGTTTATTAGTGTGAAAAACCAAGATAAAAGAGGGGTTATTTTTATAGCCAAGAAACTGGTTGACCTTGGATTCCAAATTGTTGCTACAAAAGGGACGGCCAAAGTATTAATGAATAACGGTATATCGGTTGAAATTGTTAATAAGGTTGGAGAGGGACGCCCTAACGTAGTAGATTTTATTAAAAACCAAAAAATTGACTTGATTATCAATACTCCTTCGGGGGGACGAACTCAGGTGGAAAGTAGTTTTATTAGAAAGGAAGCAGTGATAAAAAACATAACCTAT